>NZ_JBSFTC010000103.1:0-33527 GCF_053590415.1 Nonomuraea sp. NPDC003201 | reverse complement strand
CGGGCGGTCGCTGGCCGCGCTGCGGCTCTCCGGCCGGTCGCGGCCAGCACCGTCCGACGCGGCCATTCTCAGGCGACGATCGAGCGCAGGATGTCGAGTATCTCGGACGGCAATTCCTCGCGCGTCATAAGCTCAGCGAGGGCCAGCCCATCCTTCTGCTTCTTAAACTTCACCCCATAGTGAGCGAAGACCGTCTCGAGAACGAGGTCTCCAGGAACTCGGGTCCGTTTGTCGTGATCCCATGTGCCCAGCAAATCTCCTTTTATCTGCTCGATCGCAGCCTCAAGGTTTTCCTCGATTCGACAGATTTCGAATTTGACTCTTTCGAATTCTTCTCGAACCTTAGGGGCGAAGTCGACTTCCCCTCTCTTTATTACGGCATCTCGATCGGGCGTCAGTGGGCGGAAGGTTTGAAACAGAACCGCTCGTTCTAATGCGGCAGACTGGTGTATCTCGCAAGCATTTTCGATAACCGCCTCCACGTCCTCAGCTGAAATCTGAACTCCTGCACGACTTTCTAGCAGGCGAGAAATCGTGGAGGCATTGATAAGGTAATTCTCAAGCTCCCTCTGCTTCAGAACCCAGAGCTTGCCCAAGTCGCCGATGCGTCTCCTGAGACCTTCAATCTCCTCGGGCGACCTCTCGTCGCGGTCGAGAATAAAGTAAATCTGCACTTTTCTCTTTGATAGAAAAGAAAGGATTTGCGAGTTGGCGTAATGGCCGAAGTTTCGAGCGCCGCCGATCGCAATGAAGCCAATGTTTCGCTTGCCGAGGTTAATGTCGGCTTTGGCTGCAAGGGAGCGGAGAACTCTTTCGTCTGTAGGCCCCTCAACAAAGACTAGGCGATCGAACATGAAGAGTGAGCTGAGTCGGAGGCCGAGTTCGCTAGGTAGCGCCTGTTCTGCTTCTTCAACGTGAATGAGTTGGACGGAGGTAGAAGGAGCCCGTGTAACCATGTACACGTTCTCGAACTCAGGAGAGTCGAGGAAGTTTGTTGAATGCGTAGTGAGGAAAACTTGACAATGATCGCCGATGCTCTTGAGATATTGAAGCATTGCTGACTCAAGTGCCGGATGAAGGTGTACTTCAGGTTCTTCCAGCAAGAGTATGTTAGGGCGCTCGAACTCGTAGTCCAAGATGACACGTAGCGCTTCGCGAATTCCAGACCCATTGACTTGGACGAGGAAGTCGTCAACATCGATCTCAGCAGGAATCTCCGGCTCGGATCTTGCAGATCGCACCGGCCTATCCGCAGTGAAAGCGTCTATTCGAACGCCCAGGAGACTTTCAACGAGGGCCTGGATCCTTCCGAGCATGTCACTTCGCCCTCTACTGGTCTTGAGGTCGAGGATGCGTCGTGCCTCTGCCTCGCCGATAGGGCTGCGCGACTCTGTCAAGTAATGGACCTTCATGCGCGCGATCATGGAGATTAGCGTCTGCATATATCCTGGAACGGAGTTCGTCTCGCCTGCAAATGTTTGGATCCGACTCTTGCTTGACGCTTCACGGAGACGGGCTGCTTGGTCTTCCAGGGACGAGGCAAGATCTCTGATCGACGTGACAAACTCTTCATATGTCGATGCCGAGTAATATAGCTGCTCTATCTGGCCGGTAGTTTCCGAACTTGTCTCAAACCTTGCGATAAACCGCCGTGCTGCCAAACGGCTCGTACGCTCGCGGTCGCGAGACATTCGCCATTCTTCTGGATCGATGATGTGCCGAGTTGAGAGGCGTCGAGAATCATCGAGAAGCCGAGAGATGTCGCGAACCCGCGTTGCAAGGTCAGTGGCTGCTTCGATATCTACGGAGTAGATTAGGTGAGTTCCTCGCCGCTCGTTATGCGTTTTATCTGAAGAGACAAATTCGATGCGGCTAATGTATGCCACTTCTTTGGGGTGCTGCTGTAGAACCAGCTCGCACTCGATGGTAGCGTCACTCGGGATTTCTTCCAGCGCATTACGCATCTGAGGAGCTTCATCTGCGATCTTCGCCCTCAACGCCTGGCTTTCCTTATCGGAAGGTGTAAGTCGGGCGACGATCTTTCCCGGAACTGAAGTATTGCGCTGGTATGCCTCTGTGTCGATGGTGAGATAAGGCAGGTCCGGGCTTGCCGCTGACTCGTCTTTAAAGAAATCAAAGAACCGGTGAAGCGCGACGAGTAGATTCGACTTGCCAGCATTATTCTTGCCGATGAGTACGTTGAGCGCCCCGCATGAATCAAGAGCTGCGCGTTCGACGCTGCGAAAGTTCTCGATTTCGATAGATGTCAAACGCATGGCGAGTTCCTAGGCTGGTCGGCGGGGTGCTCGTGGCTAGGCTGCTAAGTTGATCTTTGGAACGAGACAAGCAATCTTAGCGCCCCTTTTGCATTTGATGCAATGGTGTATTAGGGGCATCAAAGCGCTAAATCGCCTATTAGTGACAGAGTGACACAGAACGGATCGGCCGTTCAGACGACGGCCTTGGGCGCTGCTGTCAGGCGGCGTAGGTGATCAACAGCTTGCTCTTCCTTGGAGACTTTCATATTGCCGACTATGGAGAGGTGGCTGGCAACCCCCTGCCCGTGTCGGCGTTCAGCGATCGCGGCTTCGTCCGAAGGGGCATGCCACTACTTTGTACCGAAGTGGTCAAGGCCGTGACGATCGCTCACTTCGGTTCTCACCGTCTGTGGCTGGGGCGATCGACGCCGAGTCCCTCCTTCGTCGGGCCTTGGCAGCGGGTGACCGTAGCTGAGGTGACAGCAGTGCTGACAGCAACGTCCCCACACGCCTACACATCCGCGCCGCCGTCCACACGGACCTGAGCACGGTCTCGATCAGCCGAGCAGGGGGATCTGTCCGCCTGAAAAGCGGAAGGTCGGCAGTTCGACCCTGCCCCTGACCACCAGCATTGAACAGCCAAGATGCCCCGTAGCGAGAAACGCTCCGGGGCGTTTTCGTGTTCGCGACGGCAACGAGCTGAACGACTGAGGCGCCACCCTTGGAGGGCGGCGCCTCAGCTCGTTTCCGAGGTTCCTTGCTCAGGCCATGACGGCACTCCCACGCCTTCGCCGTTTCGGGCGCCCCGTCACCGCGAGGACCGCTCCGCGTCCGCAGACTCGAGGGCCATCGTGGCGAGGTGGCGGCCGATGCCGTACGTGTCGGTGTCCTGCACGTTGCTGAGCACGACTACCTCGATGTCGTCATCGGGCAGGTACATGTTCATCGCCGCATAGCCCTGGAGAAGTCCGTGGTGGTACCGGAGCCGGTGCCCGTGGAGCCGGTCGACGGCCCAGCCGAAGGCGTACGCGGTCGACGGCAGGGTGAGGCAGCCGTTCGGGGGACACGGGGCCTGTGGCGTGAACGCCTGCTTGACGGTGGCGGGCGGCGCGACCAGATCCGCGCCGAACGACCGGTCCCAGCGGGCGATGTCGTCCACGGTGGAGTAGATGCCGGTCGCGGAGAACGCCTGGGAGCCGTTGGTGGGCGGGGCCGGTGATCCGACCGTGAAGTAGCCCTTCGCGTACCCGGCGGGCGGATTGCCCCGGCTGTAGCCGGTGTGCCGGAGGTGGAGCGGGCCGGTGATCTCTTCATGCAGCACGGTGCCGTACGGCTGGTGCGTCACCGCCTGGATGATCGCCCCGGCCAGGACGTAGCCGCCGTTGCTGTACTTCCAGTTGGTCCCGGGCTTGAAGTCCAGCGGCCTGTGCACGAACCGCTGGATGAGCTCCCGGGTCGTGGTCGGTTGTGAGAGTTCGGCATAGAAGCCCGGCAGATCCTGGATGTTGACGATGCCGGACGTGTGCGTGAGGATCTGCCGGATCGTGACGGGCCGCCACGCCTGCGGGCAGGTCTCGATGTATGCCGGGATGAGATGCCGGCAGATCGGGTCGTCCAGGCCGAGCAACCCGCGGTCGCGCAGCTTCAGCATGAGCATCGAGGTGAACTGCTTGGTGACCGAGGCGATGCGGTAGACGGTGTCCGGCCGGTTGGGGATGCGCCTCTCCTCGTCGGCCGCGCCGGCAGCGGTGCGCAGCAGCACCTGCCCTCGCCGTACTACCAGCACCGAGCCGCTGAACTGCTCCTTCCGGGCCAGGTCCCGGACGTACTCCCGCATCGCCGCGGCGGTCCGGTCGTCCCGCGGCGCCGGCACGGTGGCCAGCGGATCCGGATTCTGAGGTGCTCGGCTCGTGACGGCGGATGCGGCGATGGCAGGAGCGCCCGCAGGCATGACCCCACCGGTCAGCGCGGCACTGACCGCGAGAACCCAGGCGATATTAGGAAATTTGGGCATATTATCCCCCCGGAACGTATCAAAGTCCCGAAATATGGGCGTTTCTCCGAAACGGGTGATTGTCGGTAGAGAGCGCCAGGTGGACTATTTTCGGGGGGTTGGTTTCCGTGTGCTGGAGCCGCAAACGGCGGTCGAAGTCTTTTTCCTTCTGCATGTCCCTTCGCTCAGACGGCGATGGTGCTGTGGCGTTCGAGCGGTACCACGTCACGCCATGTGTCGTGGTGACGGCCGATGCGCGTGGCGGGGGCGCATCAACCGTTCGGTGGATTTTCGGGTCAGCAGCATTCACCGGAGAGCATGGCCGGCAGATCGATTCGGTCCGGGGGCGGGAAAACGATGCTTGAGCCATGGCAGTCATCGAAGTCACAGACCTCCGCAAGAAGTACGCGGATCTGACGGTTCTGGATGGGGTGTCGTTCTCCGTGGAGGAGGGCGAGATCTTCGGCATCCTCGGTCCGAACGGCACCGGCAAGACCACCACCGTGGAGTGTGCGGAGGGGCTGAGGCGGGCCGACAGCGGGTCGATCAAGGTGCTCGGGCTCGACCCGGTCAAGGACGGGCCCGGGGTGCGTGAGCAGATCGGGGTGCAGCTCCAGGACACGCAGCTCCCCGAGAACATCAAGGTGTGGGAGGCGCTCGACCTGTACGCCTCCTTCTACGCCGAACCGCGCGACTGGCGGGAGCTGCTGGAGGAGTGGGGGCTGGCGGACAAGCGCAACGGCCGGTTCGGGAAGTTGTCGGGTGGGCAGAAGCAGCGGCTGTTCATCGCGCTGGCGCTGGTGGGCAATCCGCGGGTGGCGTTCCTCGACGAGCTGACCACGGGGCTCGACCCGCAGGCTCGCCGTACCACCTGGGAGCTGATCAAGCGGGTCCGGGCGAGCGGCGTGACGGTGGTGCTGGTCAGCCACTTCATGGACGAGGTGGAGGAGCTCTGCGACCGCGTGGCCGTCTTCGACCGCGGCCGGGTGGTCGCGCTCGACACCCCGGCCGGGCTGGTCGACGGGATCGACGCCGAGCACCAGATGCGGTTCACGCTGATGGCGGGGGACATGGTCGAGCTGGGTGGGCTGCCCGGGGTGACCGGCGTGAACAGGACGGGGGATCGGGTGGTCGTCACGGGCAGGGGCGACTTCGCCACGGCGGTCACCGCGCAGCTCGCCCGTCACCACGTCCTGGTCAGCGATCTGCGCATCGACAAGCGCACCCTTGACGATGCGTTCGTCGCGCTGACCGGCCGTTCGTTCGACGGCCCCTGACGTCCGTCTCCCTGATGTCCGCCCCCAGGCCGCTCAAGGTCCTGGTTGATGGACCCGCCGACGACCGAACGTCTCATTCACTGACGGAGGAAGATCATGACCAAGCTCGCCATAGTCGAACTGAAGCTGCTGACCCGCGAACCCGGAGCGATGTTCTCGCTGCTCATCCCGCTGTTCATCATGGTGGTCTTCGGAAGCTCGATCGGCCCGGGCGACACCGTGCTCCTGCCCATGGCGCTGGCGATCGCCGTGGGGCTCGTGGGCCTGTACATGCTGCCCACCACCATGGCCACCTACCGCGAGCGCGGCATCCTGCGCAGGCTCTCCATCACGCCGGTACGCCCGGTGAACATGCTGGTGGTGCAGCTGCTCCTGCAGCTCGTCCTCGCGCTGACCGCGTCCGCCCTGCTGGTGACGGTCGCCGGCACGGTGCTGAAAGCCCACCTGCCCACCCAGGTGCTGCCCGGTGTGCTGGTCTTCCTGCTCGGTACGGCGGCCATGTTCGCCATCGGCCTGCTCATCGCGGCCCTGGCCAAGAACGGCCGAAGCGCCAACGGGATCGGGGTCCTGCTGTACTTCCCGATGGCCTACCTCGCCGGACTCATGCAGCCCGCCGAGCAGATGCCCGCTTTCGTGGCCCGCATCGGGGAGTTCACCCCTCTGGGCGCGTTCCGGCAGAGCCTGCGGGACGTCTGGGAAGGCGGCGCTCCCAGCCCGCTGCTGCTCGCCGTGATGGCCGCGTACGCTGTGGTCGTCAGCATGGCCGCGGCCAAGTTCTTCCGCTGGGAGTAGTGAGGTATGACCGGGCGGCTCGACCGATGGGAGCGGCTGCTGGAGCGCCAGATGGCGGCCGCTCCGTACGTCCTGCTCGGGACCTCCACAGTGCTCTCCCTGCTGACCGGCGAGACGGGTGGCAGGCCGTGGGTCATGCTCGCCCTGGCCGCGCTCGCGGCCGTCTGGATCTGGCTGGTGCCCCGGGGCGTGGCGTACGTGGCCGGGCTGGTGGTGCTGATCGGAGCGCTCTGTACGCAAGGACTGTGGTTCGCGAGCTTCTTTGGTTTCGCCGGATATCTCCACTCGTGGCAGTACCTGAAGGGGAAATGGCGGTTCGCCGGGGTGACCGCCACGGCGGCGATCAGCGTCACGACCTACAACGGCGGTCTGCCCGACCCCACCCCGACCGGGGTCCTCGCCTTCCTGTTCTTCACCGCCGCCATCGTGGCCCTGGTCGGCCTGTTCAGCTTCGTCGGCGAGATCACGGCCGAGCGGAGCGCCGAGCGCAAGCGGATGGTGGCGCAGCTCGAAGCGACCATGAAGGAGAACGCCGGACTGCACGCCCAGTTGCTGGTCCAGGCCCGCGAGGCAGGCGTTTTCGACGAACGGCAGCGCATGGCGGCCGAGATCCACGACACGCTCGCTCAGGGCCTCACCGGCATCATCACCCAGCTCCAGGCGGCGCACCGGACCGAGGAGTGGCGGCGCCACGTGGACAACGCGATCCGGCTGGCGCGGGAGAGCCTGGCCGAGGCCCGGCGCTCCGTGCACGCGGTGGGGCCGGGGCAGCTGGAGGCGGCGCCGCTGCCCGACGCGCTGGCGGAGGTCGTCGGTAAGTGGGGGGAGCTCAATGGGGTACGTGCGGATCTGACCATCACTGGTACGGTCCGTCCCATGCATCCGGAGGTCGAGGAGACGTTGCTCCGCACCGCGCAGGAGGCCCTCGCCAACGCGGCCAAGCACGCCGACGCGTCCCGGGTCGGGCTGACCCTGTCGTACATGGAGGATGTGGTCACCCTGGACGTGCGCGACGACGGCGCCGGGTTCGACCCCGAGCGGGTCGGCGACGGTGGCGGCTTCGGCCTGACCTCGATGCGGAAGCGGGTGAGCCGGGTGGCGGGCACGCTGGAGATCGAGTCCGAGCCCGGCTTCGGCACCGCGATCTCCGCGAGCGTCCCGGCGGTGACCCGTGCCTGAGATCCCCGATTCCCGCGTGGGTGAGGCTCCGATTTCTGCGAGCGTCCCGGCGGTGGCCCGTGGCTGAGACCGTGATCCGGCTGCTGATCGCCGACGATCATCCCATCGTCCGTGACGGCATCCGCGGCATGTTCGCCGGCGACCCCGGCTTCGAGGTGCTCGGCGAGGCCGGGGACGGCGCGCAGGCCGTCGAGCTCGCGCGGGCGCTGGACCCCGACGTGATCCTCATGGACCTCCGCATGCCCAGGATGGACGGCGTCTCGGCCATCAAGGAGCTCGCCAGGCTGGGCATCGCGGCCCGCGTCCTCGTGCTCACCACCTACGACACCGACAGGGACGTCCTGCCCGCCATCGAGGCCGGAGCCACCGGCTACCTCCTCAAGGACACCGGGCGCGACGAGCTCGTCCGCGCGGTCCGTACGGCGGCGCGCGGCGAGGCCGTGCTCTCCCCGTCGGTCGCCACCAGGCTCCTCGGCCAGGTCCGCGCGCCCGCCGACCCGCTGAGCGCCCGGGAGCTGGAGGTCCTCCAGCTCATCGCCGACGGCGCCACCAACCGCGAGGTCGCCACGCGCCTGTTCATCAGCGAGGCCACGGTGAAGAGCCACGTGCTGCACATCTACACGAAGCTCGGCGTCAACGACCGTGCCGCCGCCGTGGCCGTCGCCTTCCGCCGCGGCCTGCTCACCCTCGAGAACGGCTGACCAAAAGTCCGTTCGCGAGAGAGCGCTCTCTTGACAATGGGCGTGATGTTGCCGGATTGTTTCCGTAAAGCGACAGCCGTGGATCGGATGAGGTAATCAGTATGGTCCGCACCCCCCATTTCAGAGTGTTATTCACCGTCGGCGCCGTTCTCGTCGCGCTGCTCGCCCCTCTGGTGGGCACCGCCGGCGCCGCCCCCGCCCCCGGGCCGCTGGTCTGGTCCGACGAGTTCAACGGAGCCGCGGGCAGCGCCGTCGACCAGTCGAAGTGGCGCTTCGACATCGGCGGCAGCGGCTGGGGCAACAACGAGCAGCAGTACTACACCAGCAGCACCCGCAACGCCGCCATGGACGGCGCCGGCAATCTCGTGATCACCGCCCGCCGCGAGAACCCGGCCAACTACCAGTGCCACTACGGCACCTGCCAGTACACCTCCGCCCGCCTGCTCACCGCCGCCACCTTCACCAGGGCGTACGGGCGGTTCGAGGCGCGCATGAAACTGCCCCGCGGCCAGGGCATCTGGCCGGCCTTCTGGATGCTCGGCGACAACATCGGGCCGGTCGGCTGGCCCGGCAGCGGCGAGATCGACATCATGGAGAACATCGGCCGCGAGCCCAGCACCGTGCACGGCACCATCCACGGCCCCGGCTACTCCGGCTCCGGAGGCATCGGCGCCCCGTACTCGATCGGCGGCGTCTTCGCCGACGCGTTCCACACCTTCGCCGTCGACTGGTCCCCGAACCTGATCATCTGGTACGTCGACGGCGTCGAATACCAGCGCCGGACGCCGGCCGACCTCGGCGGCAACCGCTGGGTCTTCGACCACCCGTTCTTCATGATCATGAACGTGGCGGTCGGCGGCTACTGGCCCGGCTACCCCGACGGCACCACGACCTTCCCGCAGACGATGTCCGTCGACTACGTCCGCGTCTACGCCCCGCCCACCGGCGGCTCCGGCGGCCGGATCACCGGTATCGGCGGCAAGTGCGTCGACGTGGCCGGTGCCGCCACCGCCAACGGCACCGCCGTCCAGCTGTACGACTGCAACAACACGGCAGCCCAGAGCTGGACGTGGAACGCCGACGGCTCGGTACGCGCGCTCGGCAAGTGCATGGACATCACCGACGGCGCCACGGCCAACGGCGCGAAGGTGCAGCTGTACGACTGCAACGGCACCGGCGCCCAGCGATGGACCTACGACTCCGGCGCCGGCCGGATCGTCAACCCCCAGTCCGGCAGGTGCCTCGACGCGACCGGCGCCAGCTCGGCCAACGGCACCCGGCTGCAGATCTGGGACTGCGCGGGCAGCGCCAACCAGACGTGGACCCGCTCCTAGGATAAAGGGCTTCTCCCGGCCAGGGAGGAGCCCTTTATAAATGCCGGAATTGATGAGAACGCGCTCTCTCGACAGGCGCGCTAGGCGAAGATGCCGGTCACTCCCTAGTCTGGTCCTCCCCGGGAGGACGGAGGGAGCCGGTGGAGCTCCGGGAGATCGAGATCTTTCTGACGCTGGCCGAGGAGCTGCATTTCGGCCGGGCCGCCGAGCGGATGTACCTGTCCCAGTCGCGCGTGAGCCAGACCATCCGCGCCATGGAGACGCGCGTGGGCGGCCGGCTGTTCGAGCGCTCCTCCCGCCGCGTGCGGCTGACCCCGCTGGGCGAGCGGCTGCGCGACCGGCTGCGGCCGGGGTTCGAGCAGATCCACCTGGCCCTGGCCGAGGCCCGGGAGATCGCGTCGGGGATCACCGGCGTGCTGCGGGTCAGCCTGCTCAACTTCGCCGCGGGCGGCCCGGCGTTCTCGGAGATCGTACGGGCGTTCACCACGGCCCATCCGGGCTGCGAGGTCGTGGTGTACGAGGCGTTCCCCGGCGAGGCGCTGGGCCGGCTGCGCCGCGCCGAGCTGGACGTCGTCGCCCACTGGCTGCCGATCCGCCGCCCGGATCTGGCCGTCGGCCCCGTCCTCATGCGTGACGACCGCGCGCTGGTGGTGCGGGCCGGGCATCCGCTGGCCGAACGCGGCTACGCCACCGCCGAGGACCTCGGTGACCACCACGTGATCGACGCCGAGGGAATGGTCCCGGCCGAGACGCTGGAGGCGCTCTACCCGCCGCTGACCCCGGCGGGGCGCCCGATCGGCCGCCGCCACCGGGAGGGCCGGATGATCGAGGTGCTGTCGCTGGTGGCCCGCGGCGAGATCGTCCATCCGACGGTGGCCTCGCTGTCCGACTACTACACCCATCCCGGGGTGTCGGTGATCCCGCTGCGCGGGCTGCCGCCGTTGGAGAGCGCGATGGTGTGGTCGGCCGAGCGGGAGACGGCGGCGGTCCGCGCGTTCGCCGAGGTGGCCGGGCGGCTCGGCGGGGCCTCCAGCGCCTGGCCGGCCACGGGCTCGCCGAGCTGAAACACCAGCCAGATCCGCGTACGGTCACGCAGCACCGCCGGCTCGGCCAGCGGGTCGCCGTCCACCACGACCAGGTCGGCGAGCTTGCCGGGTTCGACGGTGCCCAGGTGCTCGTCCAGCCCGAGGGCGCGGGACGCCGTGGCGGTCGCCGCGACCAGCGTCTCGGCGGGGCTCAGGCCGTGCCGGACCATGCGCACGACCTCGACGGCGGCGTCGGAGAACGGCTGCCAGTCGTGGCCGAGCGCGATCGGCACGCCGGCCGCGCGGGCCGCGGCGAGCGTACGGCCGGCCTCGACCAGGTTGTGCTCGGCGAGCTCCATCAACGGCGGCGTCCACGCCGCATGAGAGCCGTCCTCGGAGAGGCCCGCGACGCCGTAGTAGCACGACAGCGTCGGCACGAGGATCTGCCCGGCCGCGGCCATCATGTCCAGCAGGTCAGGCCGCCGGTGGAGGTACATGCCGTGCTCGACGGTGTCCACGCCGTGCCTGATCGACAACTCCGTGCCGGGCAGGCCCTCCGCGTGCGCCGCCACCCGGTACCCGAGCCGGTGCGCCTCGTCCACCAGCGCGGCCATCTCCTCCTCGGTCACCTGGGCGGGCCGCGGGTCCTCCAGCTCGACCGAGCGCGCCCCGGTGGACATGATCTTGATGAAGTCGGCACCCCGCCGCACCTGCTCGCGCACGGCCTTGCGCACCTCGTCCGGCCCGTCCGCCTCCCGGTACATCCCGTCGAAGAACCGGCCGCCGGGCGCGGTGGCCGACACGATCCGGCCGCAGGTCAGCAGCCGCGGCCCGCGGAAGGCCCCGTACCGCATCGCCTGCCGAGCCGTGACGACCGCGTCGCCGTACGAGCCGACGTCGCGCAGCGTCGTGAACCCCATCCGCAACGTCTCGCGCAACCGCGCGGCCAGGAAGTGCGCGGTCACGTCCGGCCACAGCGGCTCGGCCCCCTCGGCGGGCGCGGGCGGCGTCGCGAACACGTGCGCGTGGGCGTCGATCAAGCCGGGCAGGACGGTACGGCCCGCCACGTCGACGACCTCCGCCCCGTCGGGCACACCGTCGCCGGCCCGCCCGACCAGCCTGACCACGCCGTCCTCGACGAGGATCCCGGCGGCCGGCCGGACGGGGCCGCCGGTCCCGTCGAACAGCCGGGCGTTGGTCAGCCAGAGACGGCCGGGGCGGCAAGGGGGATCTGAGAGTCTCATGCCCTTCATCGTTCGCCGATGCCCGCGCCGGAACAACGACGGACCGCTCACCCCATCCATGAGCCAGACTCATCGCTGGCATGCGGAGATAGCCTTTGTCCGCCTCCTGCGCGCCTGCTCACAATGACCGGCATGAACAGAATCAACTACTGGGCCGTCGGGGCCGCGGCGGCGGTGACGCTCGTCGCGAGCTCCGTCTACTACATGGTGTTCGGCGGGGTGTGGGCGTCGCTGCGCGGCGTGGCCACCGCCGGGCCGCAGCCCTGGGAGCTCGCGGGGCAGCTCGGGAGGAACCTCATCGAGGTGCTGGTCATGGCCGTGCTGTTGAGCCGGTTCCAGATCCGCACGCGGCGCGAGGCCGTGGGGTTCGGACTTCTGGTGTGGCTCGGGTTCCAGGCCATGATGATCGCGGGTTCCGTCCTGCACGAGTCGTACCCGGTGGGGCTGTACGTCCTGCACGTCGGCGATGCCCTCATGACCACCCTTCTGGTGGTGTTCATCCTCTCCACCTGGCGCCCCGCGACCTCCTGAGATCCGGGGCCGCCGAAGCGGCCCCGGATCGCACGGTCACCGGGTCGTGCAGACGGATCCGTTGAGGGTGAAGACGGCGGGCAGGACGTTCGGGCCGGAGTAGTTGCCGACGAAGCCGACCGTGGCGGTGGCCCCCGTGGCGAGCGCGCCGTTGCCCGCCTCGTTGACGACCTTCACGTCCGAACCGGTCTGCGTCCAGACGCCGCCCCAGCCGCTGCCCAGGCTCTGCCATGACCTGGGCCAGCCGAAGTTCAGGGTCCAGCCGCTGACCGGGGCGCCGTTGTTGGTGATGTCGATGGCGCCGACGTAGCCGCTGGCCCAGTCGGTCGTGACGGTCAGCCGTACCGAGCAGGAGCTGGTGGCGGGCGTGCCGGTCGTGAACGTCAGCGGCGGGGAGGCCCACGACAGGCCGCCGCCGCTGTCACGGGCGATCACGTTGATCGTGTAGCGGGTGCCCGGGTTGAGGTTGTTCACGGTGAACGAGGTGCCGGAGGTCTCGCCGAGCTGCTCGCTGACGGCTCCGCGCTGGCGGTGGAGCTCGTACTTGGCGATGGGGCGCGAGCCGGGGGCGGCGCCGGGCCAGGAGATCGTGGCGGTCGTGTCCGTCACCTGCGTGGCCGCCGGCTGGCCGGGGGCGCCGGGGAGGCCGGTCTGCGGGGACGCGGGGTGCAGGACGAGGGTGGTCAGGGAGAGCGGCGGCAGCGTCTGGCCGGTCGCGGTCCCGCCGGTCGAGGTGGTGATGCCGGTGGCGCCGTTGGTGTGGGTCAGTACGGTCGGCGCGCCGGCCGCCGGGGTGTAGCCGGAGTAGTCGATCGCGACGGGGTACGACGTGTCGTTCGAGGTGTTGATCAGCATGACCGCCAGGTCCCCGTTGGGCCGGCGGGCGGCGTGCGCGACGACCTTGGCCTGGTCGGTCGCGGCGCGGACGAACTGGTCGCCCGGCCGGGCGAACCTGCTCACCATCTGGAGCGCGTAATAGGGGGCGAAGGGCGTGTTGAGCGCGGGCTCGCAGACGCTGTTGTCGGAGGTGCACGTGCCGCTCGACAGCAGGCCGAAGTCGCCGTAGTCGGTGTGCCCCTCGACCTGGGTGACGGTGCCGATCCCATTGTGGACGTTCCACCAGTCGACCGTGAACACCCCGTTGGCCAGCAGCGTCGCGTACGCGTCGGCGGCGGCCAGCGCGCCGGGCTGGGTGTTGGTGCCGTTGCTGCTGGACCCGGTGTTGAACTCGGTCATCGCGATGCCGATCCGCTCCGAGCCGGGCCCCACGTACTTGGCGATCTGCTGGCGGGTGAGCTGGATCATGTCGGTCACGTGGCCGGCCCTGTCGAGGGCGCCGGGGTACCAGTGCAGGATCACGAAGTCGATCTTCGATCCGGCGTTCGCGAGGACGACCTTGTTCCAGGTGCCGCTGTCGCCGTCGGCGGTGATGGCGTCGGGCCAGTTGGCGGCGGTGGTCAGCACCGCGCCGATCTTGATGGTCGGGTCTACCGCCTTCATCGCGTCCGCGTAGGCCACGACGTTGCGGGCGTACTCGGCAGGGCTCTTGTCGGCGTGGTCGTCGGCCTCCCAGGCGGAGCCGTAGTGGCCGTTGCCGTAGTTCTCGTTGCCGATCTCCCAGTACTTGATGCCGTAGCCCTTGGTGACGTTGGCCTGGCGGACCCAGGCCGCGGCCTCCTCGGCGGTGCCGGTGCCGTAGTTGGCGGTCACCATGGCCTGCGCCCCGGTACGGCGGACGCCGCGCATGAACGTGTCGAAGTCGGTGTTGGGCGCCACGTAGCCGCCGGGGGCGGTGTGGGTGGACCAGTGGTAGATGTCGGAGTACGACCCGCCGGGATAGCGCAGCATCTTCACGCCGGCGTCCTTGAGCCGGTCGGCGGTCTCGTCGGTCCCGAGGTTGGTGTCCCAGATCGCATGGTTGGAGCCGATGCCGGTTCCGGGGACGGTGGCGAGAGCGGCACGCGCGTTGACGGTCACCGCTACCGGGGTGACGTCGTCGGCGTGGGCCGCGGGGGCGTTGAGGGCGGTCAGCGTCAGCAGGAGGGCGGACGCGGCTCGTAACAGCGGTGTGGGCATCGGCGTTCCTCGCCATGGATAGCGGAATTCACTCGACGCCTCCTCCTGACCAGGAGGCATCATGATCATGAGGTGCGCCGCCTCGCCCGTCAAACACCGTTGAAACTTTCATGGGGCCGATCATGGATCTCTTGCTCGTACGGCTGCGGGAGGCCGGGCTCGACGCCGTGTCCGCGCAGGCAGCCGGCGGGGGGAGTGGTGGCACCGGGACGGCTGGCTGGGGCGGCGGCGCCAGGACAACACCTGGGACGCCCGTGCGCCGCCCTGCCCGACCCGCTCCCGCCACGGCCGCCGGTGCTGACGCACGGCGACCTGTGGCGCGAGAACATCCTGTCCGGCCGCGCGGGCGACCCGGCGCTGATCGACCCGGCCGTCTCCTGCTCGCCCACGACGACAACCCGAGGCCGTACGGGAGAGCATCAGGCCCTTCGCCTAGTTGTACTTGTACAGCCTGGTGGCGACCCGCCGGTTGTGGTCGAAGAGCGAGGCGCGGTACATGCTGACGGCGAGGTCCCCGTGCTCGGCCTTGCCGCAGGTGTTCACCCCGGCCAGCTGGTGGATCTCGAACCGCGTGGTCGGGTCCCCGGCGATGAAGTACTCGGCGCGGGCCTGGTACTGGTCGGCGCTCGTGTCACAGGCGAACACGACCGTGTTCCGCTCGTTGAAGCACAGGGTGGAGGCGCCCTTCGTGGAGGTGCACACCTTGGACCGGGACCGCGCGGCGGCCGTCGTGACTCGCGTCTCCCGCTTTATCGGATATTTCGTGATATTGCGGACGGTCTTCCACCGCCCGAACCGCACCCGGTGGTTGCCCTCGTAAACCGCCGCCCGGAACGTCACGATCTTCCCGATCTCTCGGTTACCCCGGACCTCACCCTTACGCCCCAGGTTGTGGATGACGTACTTGGTGCCCAGGTAACCGTTGAGGTAGTACTCCACGGTGGCGTGGAGCTTGTCGTTCGCCGTGTCCTCGATCGTGATGCCCGGACGGTCGCTCCCGTCCGGCCCCACGCAGGCCTCCGCACCCTTGATCCGGACGCACTCGGGCTCCGCCGCGACGGCTGCGGCGGCGGGCGTGGACACGGCCACCGCCGGAACGGGCGGCCGGGGCTCCGCCTGGGGCGCGGGCTCCGTCTTCGCCGCCGCCCCGTCAGCGCTGAACACGGTGGCCGCCACCGCGACCGCCGCTATGAATGTACGACCTAACGCCACTCGAACCTCACCAGCCTTACGAGTCACACGCGCTTTGTCTGGGTGTGACGCGAAAGGTGGGGGAAAGGTTCCGAACCGGGAACGTTCAGCCGCCGTTCACGGACGATCGGTCTTGGACGTCAGCGTGGCCAGCGAGAGCAGCAGCGCGCTCTGGGCGAGCATGCCGGGCGCGAGCGGCGGCGCCTGGCCGACCGACTTGGTGAGCGCGTACCACCATTGGGTGAGCGGGGAGAGGGTGTCCCACGTGGGATCGGCCGCGCCCGCGCCGTGGTTGACGGACACGTGCATGAAGACGCCGTACGCGGACGCGAGCAGCACGACCAGCGCGACCACCCGTACGACGGTGACCGCCCGGGGAGTGTCGCGCAGGGCGAGCAGCACGAGCGCGAACCCCAGCAGCGCCAGGGCCACCCATGGGATCAGCTGCACCGGGCTCTGCCAGTGGCGTTCGAAGGCGAGCTCGAGGGCGGCGCCCATGATGCCGATCGCGACCAGCCCCAGGAGGCCGAGACGCACCACCGCGCGGCCCGTCGAGCGGGCAGCGGGCTTCACCGAGGTCGAGGTCGAGGCCATGCGGGACCACCGTCCGATACGAGCGAGGGGGGAATCTCCGGTCCCCTCAACGCTCTCCGGGATCCCTCAGAGCTTCCTGTGCGGATTCTGAAGATCTCGTGAGAATGACCGCCTCGAACATCCGCGCCAGCTCCGCCGCGTCCTCCTCGGCGTGATGCGTGTGCGGCAGCCCTTCGAGGCCCAGCCGCCGCTTCATGGTCCTCTTGCCCGTCTCCGACCACTGGCAGCCGGTCTGTCCCATCCAGTAGCTGCGCAGGTCGATACCCGAGCCGGTCACCCCGAACGGGCTCTTGCCGGTGAACCGTACGAAATACCAGTGCACGAACATCCCGTCCCACACCGCGGGCGCGGCCAGGAACACCGGGCGGCCGACCTTCCGCAGGCCGTCGACCCAGCGGGCGGCCGCCGCCATGGCCACCTCGGGGGCGGGGGCCTCCCGCAGCAGCCGGTCGCGGTCGAGACCCGAGACGGCCAGCGCCTCGGGCACGAAGTCGTCGGAGATCGGCCGCAGCTCCGTGTAGAAGGTCAGGCCGGGCCGCCCGGCCACGGCCATCCCCAGGGAGATCATGCTGTACGGGCCCGGGATCGGCCCGTCAGCCTCCACGTCCACGGCGACATACAGCTCAGGAAGTCGTGACACGGGTGAAAGCGTAGCTGCACGACATCTGCACCACCTCCGCACACGGGGCTGGTGGATCCGGCGGGGCCGCACGCGGTGTGCTCGGAGAGCAGCCTAGTGGGGGAGGCGTCGCGTATGGACGAACCGATCGTGGATCCCGCCGCCTCCCGGCGGGAACGGCGGCGGATCCGCGGTGTCCGGACGCTGTTGCTCGGCCGCCGGGAGCCCGCGCCACCGCCGTGGACGAGGCGCCTGCTCGCCGTCGCCGCGGGGGTCACGGGGCTGAGCGGCGCGCTGTTCGGCGCCGCGGCCCTCAGGACCGACCACGAGTCGGCGGCGATGGCGGGGCTGATGGTCTTCCTCGTCATGGTGCTCTACATCGGCGTCTCCTGGCCCGAGCCGGAGCGGAGGGACGGCGAGCGGCACGTCCACCCCGCCGAGCTGGACTCCGAGGCTCTCACCCTGCTGGCCCGGGCCAGGCAGGCGATCCTGGAGGTGACCGACTCCCGGGTGAACCGCCTGGGGCTCCTCGACACCGTCGCCAACGACGTGGTGCTCCCCGAGCGGCTGTGGCACGTCGCCCGCCTCCTGCGTACGCAGACGGAGCTGCGGGCCGAGCAGGCCGAGGCGCGGGTGGAGCTGATGACGCCCGAGCTGGCCGCCGTGCTCGAACCCCAGCAGGAGGCCCTGCGCCGCTCCGTGGCGGCGGTCACCGAGCGGGTGTGGGAGCTGGAGGTGTACGCCGGCCGCGTCAAGGCGGCCGACTCGGCCCTGCGCGCCCAGGAGCTGCAGCGCAGCAACGACAGATATCGGGACCTGCTGGCGCAGACCGGCGACGCCGAGGGCCTGCGCGGCCTGACCGAGCAGGCGGACACGCTGGCCAGGAGCCTGCGCGAGGCGGTCGAGGCGGGCCAGACGCTGGCCTCAGAAATCACGCCACTCGTCGAACCATGAGCCGGCCTCGCCCGAGGGCACGCCCGCCCGCGCCGCCAGCGCCATGAAGGCGTCGCCCGCCTCCTCCCGCCGTAACGTGTCGATCATCCCGTGCCGTCCGTCGAGGTCGTTGAGCCTCTCCACGAACTCCCGCAGCGTCTGCCTGGCGTCGGCCACCCCGCCCGGATCGTCGGCGCTCAGCCGCCCGATGGCCTCGGAGGCCGTCGTGAAGGCCCGGCACGCCGCCGCTCCCGCCCGCCGGTCGTCGTCGACCCAGTCGCGCAGCGGATTGTCGATGTTGGCGGCCAGCCACTTGTCCGACTTGGCGCCGCGCAGCCGGACCCGCACCTCCGAGCCCCGGTAGCGCTGCTTGATCGGCCCGCTCTGGCTGCTCCTGAGCGAGGCGACGCTGACGTGCCGCAAGGCGCCGCCGGGCGGGGGCAGCATCGACGCGTCCACCCCGTACGCGTCGATCAGCTCCAGCGTGTGCAGCTTGGGGAACGCGGTCGCGCCGACGAGCCCGCCGTACGAGCGCAGCCACTGGATCCGCAGCGACTCCAGCTCGGCGAGCCCGTCCAGCGCCGCGAGCCGCAGGTCGCCCGCCACCTCCATCGCCACGTCGCGCACGCCGCTCAGCCCGGCGGGGACGCCGGAGCGGGTCGTCACGTGGATCCACCGCCCGCCGGCGGCCGCCGTGACGAGCTCGGGCGGCGCCGCGTCCAGGCGCAGGCGGGTCAGGGTGGGCGGCAGGACGAGCCGGCGCGGCGAGGCTCCGGCGAACGTCAGATCGTTGAGCTGCGTCCCGCCCAGATCGACCTCGACGGGCGGATCGGCCCAGTGCAGGCTGGTGATGATCGGCCGGGACGAGAGGGCGGCGGCGAGGCCCCGGTCGGGCCCGGCCCAGGTCAGCGAGGTCACCCGGGGCAGCGCGTCCAGCCCGGCCCAGCGCACCTCGCCGTGGAGCTCCCGCAGGTCGAGCCCGGACACCATGGCGGGCCTGCGGATCCGCCGGCCGCCGAAGTCGGCCTCGACCTGCCCGGGAGCGGCGCTCTTGTAGGCGGCCTTGACCTCGTCGGGCACCCGCAGGTCCCAGTGCCGCTGCAGGACGACCTGCACGCCCAGGGCGGGCCATCCGCCGTACGCGCTGGTCTGGCACGGCATGCCGGCGCTCACCGGCAGCGACCCGAGCCGGACGAAACCGGCGGGCAGCGGGGCGGCCGCGTCGACGGACAGGATCTGGGGCACGCCCTCCCAGCTGTGGTGGTCGATGATCAGCGGGCGGGCCCCGCGCAGGTCGTCGAGCGCGGGCGCCGCGTCGGAGTGCCAGTCGAACACGCACACCGTCAGCTCGCCGCCCGCCGCCGTCACCTGGCACGCGCCGAAACCGCCGAGCGGCAGGGGCACGGCCACGACGTCACCGATCTCCAGCATGCCCGGCAGGCTAGCAACCGCGGGCGACAACCCCGTGGAAAAGATTTCGCCCGCGCGGGATCATTGCCGCATGGACGTACTCGCGGCCGTCGCGGTGATCCTCGCGCTCGCGCTCAACGGCCTCATGGCAGGGGTCTACTTCGCGTTCTCGACGTCGGTGATGCCCGGCCTCGACGCCGTCGACAAGGAGCAGGCGGCAGCCGTCATGCGGAGCATCAACCAGAAGATCCTCAATCCGGCGTTCCTGTCGACGTTCACGCTGGCGCCGATCCTCGCGCTGGTCGCCGGGATCCTGCTGTTCGTGGCCGGACCCGGCAGCCTGCCGGGCATCCTGGCCGTCGCGGGCGCCGTCGTCGCCTTCGCCGGCTCGATCATGGTGACGGGAGCGGTCAACATCCCGCTGAACAACGCGATCGACGCGGGCGAGGTCGACTGGGCCGACTACCTGCCCCGCTGGACCCGCTTCAACACCGTGCGCGGCTGGGCCTGCGCGCTCACCGTCGTCCTCCTGGGCGCCGCGCTCTACGTCTGGGAGTGATCCGGCTTGTGCCGCTGGTAGTAGCGGGCGACGCGGATCCGGTTGCCGCAGAGCGTCGGTGAGCACCAGCGGCGGCGGGGGTGGGCCGGGAGGAAGAGCATCCGGCAGTCGGGGGCCTCGCAGGAGCGGACCTTGCCCACGTCGGGGTCCGTCAGCAGCTCCACGGCCGCCTCGGCGAGCTGCGTGAGCAGGCGGTCCACGTCCGTGCCGTCCCGCCGCGCGACGCTCGTGAAGACGACTCCCCGGACCTCCAGCCGAGGGTACGGCGGGGAGAGCCGCAGGGCCTCGTTGATCGCCGCGATCGAGTCGGGCGGCGCGGGGACGGCCTGGCGGGCGGCGTCCAGGGCCGCCTCCACATGACCGCGCAGCCGGCGGACGGCGGCCAGGTCGGCGGCCGGGAAGGGCCCGCCGGGCAGGGTGAGGCGGTCCGACTGCCTGGCCAGCCAGTCGCCGAAGTCGGCGGACCGGTCCAGGGCGTCGTGGTCGCGGGACCGTGTGTTGACCAGGTCCAGGGCCAGGGGCTCACCCGTCAGCAACTCCATGCCGCTAATGCTACATCCACGAGTTGACCCATTAGCGCCAGTCGGTCTATAACTAATGCGTCTTCGCAAGAAAGAGGCATGTGAGATGCGGATTCCCCACATCAGGCACGGGTTCGTGGACGTCGAGGGGGTCGAGGTCTTCTACCGGGAGGCGGGGCCGGAAGGCGGGGTCCCGCTGCTGTTGCTGCACGGGTTCCCGTCCGCGTCGCACCAGTACCGGCGGCTCATGGACGCCCTGGGCAGCCGCTATCGGGTGATCGCGCCCGACTATCCCGGGTTCGGGCACACGCGGACCCCCGACGGTTTCACGTACTCCTTCGACCGGCTGGCCGACGTCGTCGAGGGGTTCGTGCGGGCGATCGGGCTCGGGCCGTTCGTGCTGTACGCGTTCGACTTCGGCGGGCCCGTCGGGTTCCGGGTGGCCGAGCGGCATCCCGAGTGGATCGCGGGGCTCATCGTGCAGAACGCCAACGCGTACGACGAAGGGTTGTCCGAGGTGGCGCGCCAGGCCGTCAAGGCGCCGTCCGGCGAGCTGTTCACGCTGCCGTTCACCCGCGGCCAGTACGAGGACGGCACGGCGGACCCGGCACTCGTGGCGCCCGACGGATGGACGCTCGACCAGCACTTCCTGGACCTGCCGGGACGCAAGGAAGCGCAGCTGGCCCTCGCCCGCGACTACGCCGGGAACCTCGCGCGCTACCCGGCCTGGCAGGCATGGCTACGCCTGCACCGCCCGCCCACGCTGGTGCTCTGGGGGCGGGGAGACGCGATCTTCCTGGAGGCGGGCGCCCACGCGTACCGGCGGGACGTGCCCGAGGCGGAGGTGCACGTCTTCGACACCGGGCACTTCGCGCTGGAGGAGAAGCTCCCGGAGATCGCGCCGGTCATCGCGGACTTCCTGGAAAAGACGACCACGTGACGAAAGCCCCACGGTTACCCGTGGGGCCCGACGAGCGTGAACGAGAATCCGGCGCGGACGCCGGTCCTCGTCACGTCAACCAGGAACGGCTATCGACGGCCGGGAGGACGGTCGTCTTCGTCGTCTCCGGCGCCATAGTCATCGGCGTAATCGGCATAGCGATCCGCCAGCTCATCGTTGAGGTCGTCGGCGTCGTCATTGCTGCTGGAGTCTCCGACCCCGAGTTCATCGCGAAGACGATCAAGATCTGTGCCACCGCTGTTGTACTTCAGCTGGCGAGCAACCTTGACCTGCTTGGCCTTTGCTCGGCCGCGCCCCATTGGCTCGACCCCCTCGTGTGGGGTCGTCCCCGACCCCCTCGTCGCTAACGCACCACACACTGACGCCGCGTCTCTTTGGGCGTCAGCCTATCGTTCGCCTATTACCGTACCTGTTTTGTGCCCAGCTCGGTACGTCGTATGGGCGTGGGCCGTCAGCGGCCCAGCCAAATGCCCCTAATACGCCCGACTTCCGACATTCTGCGCTCGGCTAGCCTATCCGCTGCGACAGCGGGCGGAACGCCCTCATCGGCAGCGATTTGGAAGATCTTCAGGGTCGTGTCGTAGATCTGGGTGGCCTTCGATCTGGCTCGTTCCATGTCGAAGCCCTCGATCTCGTCCGCGACCTGGATCACGCCTCCCGAATTGACGACATAGTCGGGCGCGTAGAGGATGCCGCGCTCGGCGAGTTGCTTCTCGACCCCGGGGTGGGCGAGCTGGTTGTTGGCCCCGCCGCAGACGATCTTCGCCCGGAGCCGGGCGACCGTCGCGTCGTCGAGCGCGCCGCCCAGCGCGCACGGCGCGAACACGTCGATGTCGGATCCGCTCAGCTCGGCCGCGTCGGCCACCACGTCGACCTCCGGGTGGCGCAGGCGCACCCGCTCGACGGCCTTGGGGGCGACGTCGCAGATCACGACCTCGGCGCCGTCCTCGCGCAGGAGCTCGACCAGGCGGTGGCCCACCTTGCCGACTCCTTCGACGCCGACGCGCCTGCCGTGCAGCGACGGAGTGCCGTACACGCGCTCGGCCGAGGCCCGCATGCCCTGGAACACGCCGTACGCCGTGAGGATGGAGGAATCCCCCGCCCCGCCGTAGGCCGGCGAGCGGCCGGTCACGAAGCGTGACTCGCGGGCGATGACGTCCATGTCCTCGCTGTAGGTGCCCACGTCGCAGGCCGTGACGTAGCGCCCGCCGAGCGACTGCACGAACCTCCCGTAGGCGCGCAGCAGCGCCTCGTTCTTGTCGTGGGCCGGGTCGCCGATGATGACGGCCTTGCCGCCGCCCAGGTCGAGCCCGGCCAGCGCGTTCTTGTAGGACATGCCCTTGGCGAGGTTGAGCACGTCGGCCAGGGCCGCGCTCTCGCTCTCGTACGGATAGAAGCGGGTGCCTCCCAGCCCAGGGCCCAGGGCCGTGTTGTGGATGGCGATGATGGCACGCAGGCCGCTCTGCTCGTCGGCGCAGAACACGACCTGCTCGTGGACGTCCTTTTGGGACGAACCGAAGACGTCGGTCACGGTAGTGACTCCCTGTCCGGTCCGCCGCACCTTTGCGACGGAGATCACCTCACAGCGTAGTAAGCCACAACGGTGCACGCAGGTTCGCTTCATGACACGATGCCTCCGTGCTGCCCTATGCCGCCTACCTCCGCGTCTATGAGCCACTGACCGCGTTCGCCGAACCCGAGCGCAAGGTGTGGGCCGACTACGCCGACTCACGGGACCGCCCGCGCCGCGCGAACGCGCTCAATGCGGAGCACGGCGAGTCGGTCATGCGCCTTCTCGGTATGCCCCCTCAACCCGTTCCCGCCCAGGAGAGCCCCAACGCCTATCTGCGGCGTGTTGAGGACCGTCTCTATGTCTGTCCCTGGCAAAGCCGTTTGCGCTCGTGGCTGGCGTTCTCAAGGCTGCGTGGCACCACTCCTGTGAAGCTGATGGACCATCTGGTGCCCAAGGCGATCGCGGAGCAGGTGGCGGACGACTTCGACCGGTACAAGCGGCAGGCCGGTTCGTCCGCGTTGCGTACGCACATTCGCACCACGGCGTGGCATGTGCCGCCATCGTGGTTCGTGCCGTTTGATGGGAACGAGCGCTGGCTGGTGCTCGGCTCCGCCAACCCGGGACAGGACGTGACGACCGCTACCGGACGCAACCTCATCTACGTCACCTCCATGGCGCAGGCCAGGAGGCGGGCGGCCAGGGCGCTCAACGTGCTGCGCAGGCACCTGGGCGACGTGGCGGCCAACTTCGACGTGGAGGACGTCGCCAGGTGGCTGGAGGAGTTCCACCCGCACTCGCTGGTGGAGCTCGACTACGGCGGCCTCGTCCACCTCATGGACGACGACGCGTTGCAGGCGGACCAGTCGGTGGCCGAGCTGGCGGGAGCCCTGACGGGCCTGGACACGGGTCAAGAAGAACTTGCCTACGCCATGTACCAGAGGGTGATCCTCCGGTGGAAGTCAATGCAACAGCTGGAATCTGCCAACTGAGGCTCAATACGACCGTCTGACCTGCATGAGTAGGTCACGTCTCCCGGCTGCTCTCTTCTGCGAACTGAGTAGTTTGCCGTTTTCACTGCGATACCACGAACCGTGTCGCTAGAATCACCGAGCGTGACATCGCCGCGGGGGCGGGCAGTTGGGTCAAAGAAGGGCTCGCCAATCGCTCTGCGTGGCGGTATGGTCACATCGGGTGATGCCGCATATGGCTCAGAAAAGCCGCACGCTCTGTGCCATAGGGGGACATCCGTGACACGCGCAAAGGCAGTCACAGGATCGCTAAGCCGGTCCACACGGAGGAGAGGCCGCACAAATGTCAGCTCGTACACCCGAGGCCGAGCCACTGCTCACGCCCGCTGAGGTCGCGACCATGTTCAGGGTCGACCCCAAGACCGTTACGCGGTGGGCCAAGGCGGGTAAGTTGACGTCGATTCGAACCCTCGGCGGTCATCGGCGTTACCGGGAGACCGAGGTCCGGGCACTGCTCGCGGGGATTCCGCAGCAGCGCTCGGAGTAAGTGAGGGTCGTCACGGATCCTCAGGGGGGTTGAGGGTGAGCCAGGCCGACGGCCTGGTCCACCGTCGTGGCGACACAACGTCGCATGGGAGAGTTGGCGCCGCCCGCCCGGCGCCATCCTTCTCTCCACGAGGGAAGGCAACGGATCTGAGCGACCGAGCCGCCTCACGCAGTGAGGCAAATTACGCGAGTCGTTCCAACAGCGTGGCCACGGCGCCGTCGTAGGCGGCGGCCACGCCGAGCAGCGCGACCATGTGATCGACGAGCATCTTTTCCAGCGTCGGTCGCTCTATGTCACGGTGCTCGAGCCAGTCGAGGCCGGCCGTCTCCACGGAGGCGATCCATGAGCGCAGGGTCGTGCGCAGCACCGGGCTGGCCTCATCGACCCGCATCTGCTTCAGGATGAGGCGGAAGAGACGCTGGCGTACGCCGTCGACGATCTCGCCGATCTCGCCCGCCCGGTTGGCGGGCCCCCCGCGCAGCAACGCGGCGAACCCGGCCGCGTGCTCCTCGACGAAGTCGAAGTAGCGCCTGAGCCCGGAGGCCAGCTCTTCCAGCGGCCTGCCGCCCTCATGGGGTCGAAGCCGGGACTCCAGCTGCTCCGCCGCGCTCCTCAGCGCGGCCACGTAGAGCTCCTGCTTGCCACCGAAGTAGTGGTAGACCAGGGCCCGCGAAGCGCCCGCCGCCGAGGCCACGTCGTCGATCGAGACGTCTTCCGCGTCACGGGTGCTGAACAGCTCGAGCGCGGCCGCCATCAGCTCCTCGCGACGCCGGTCGACACTGAGCCTGCGCCGCGCCGGCCGTGCCGTCTCGGCTGACTTCCCGGGTGTCACACCTGCACAGTAGCCGACGCCGTGCCGCCCGTTCCCCGGGTTAACCCGCGACGATTCCCTGAGTCAAAGAGTGAGAAGGCCGTACCCTGCCGCGAACTCGATCGTTTGGTGAGACAGGTGCCCATATCCGCATCGCGGGGGAGACACATGTCAGGACCGCCCGTCAAGACTTCAACCATTACCGAGCTCAGAGAGGTAGACACACTGCCTCGGCCCAGACCGACCATCCGCAACGTCGCCGAACGAGCCGGCGTCTCGAAATCGCTGGTCTCTCTCGTGCTGCGCGGATCCCCGCACGTGAGCGAGCACCGGCGCCAGGCCGTGCTGCAGGCCGCCCGCGAACTCGGCTACCGGCCGAACGCGGTCGCGCGGAGCCTGGTCGAAGGCCGTACGCATCTGGTGGGCGCGCTCGTCGCCGACCTGCACAATCCGTTCTACGCGGAGTTCCTCGACGGTCTGCAGGAAAGCCTGCACGGCGACGGCCTGCGCATGCTCATAGGGAACAGCCAGTGGGACCCGGCGTTCGAGGACGAGGCCGTCGAGGCCTTCCTCGAGCTCAGGGTGGACGGGCTGGTCCTCCTGGGCATCGCGCCGACCAGCGAGACGCTGATCGAGGCCACCGCCTACACCCCGACCGTCGTCGTAGGGGAACGTGACATCGAGCTCGACGGAGTCGACATCGTCGTCGACGACGACCAGCTCGGCGCTCGCCTGGCCATCGACCACCTGGTCGAACTCGGCCACAAGCGCATCGCGCACATCGAGGGCCGGCGCTCGTCGCGCTGCGAGGGCTACCTCGTGGCCATGCGCAGGCACTCGCTGGCGCCGTACATCATGGTCGAGGCCGCGGACTCGACCGAGGAGGGTGGCAGGGAGGCGGCAACGGCGCTGCTCACCCGCGACCCCAGGCCCACGGCGATCTTCGCCGCCAATGACGTGGTCGCGCTCGGCGTGCTCTCGGCCGCCAGCGACCTGGGCCTGCGAGTCCCGCAAGACCTCTCGGTGGTCGGCTACGACAACACGCACCTGTCGGCCTCCCACCACATCTCGCTCACCTCGGTCGACCAGCCCCGGCGCACCATGGGAAGGTCGGCGGCGGCGCTGCTGAGCGACCGGATCGGGGACCCCGCGAAGGTCTCGCGCCTGCGCGAGATCCGCCCTGAGCTGATCGTGCGACGAAGCACGGGTCCGGCCTAAGACGAATAAGAAATCTGCAAAGCCGACTGCCGCTGTGGCGAGGATCGCGCGCACGACGGTAGAGCGGCAGTCTGCTGGAGCAGGTTTCTTGTTCGCAAAGGCTCAAGGCTGGGTCAAGCCGCGCGGAGACGTGGCCGCGCGGCTGTTTACTCGTCAGGGTCATGCTATTTGTGGCCGGATTCGATCCGGCCACGATCTGATCCGGGGGAACAGTCATGCGTGATCCGGAACTAGTGTCTTGCGCCCAGCGCGCGGCGGCCGAGCTCGAGCGCGCCTGGGGCCACTGGCGGGCGGGGAGGGGGCGGGGCGTCGACGGCGCCGCTGAGTCGGTCGCCAGTTACGTCGCCCACTCCCTCGACCACCCGTGGGGCCGGCCCCGCGTCGTCCTCGGGCTCGACGCCGAGGACGCGCGGGAGCTGGCCGCCCTGCTGGAGCGCCAGGAGATCGGTGAGCGTGTCTGGTGAGGGGCTAGGGGCCCGGCCAGGATGTAGGATTCCCCGCCACTCGCCGTAGTTGGCATAAGAGGGGCTTGAGCTCCGGGCTTGCCGTAAGTTGGATGCCATGCGTGCTCTGCCAGCCTCAGCTCTCGTCGTTTGCGGCCTGATCGCCTCCGCGTGTGGCGGCACCGGCACCGGTGGCGCCGCGGCAGGTCAGGCCGCTCCCGCGACCAGCGCGGAGCAGACCGGCGCCGAGCAGACTCCCTCCGAGCAGACTTCCGCCGAGCAGACTCCCGCCAAGCGGACTTCCGCCAAGGAGTCCCCGCCCGACGCCAAGCCCATGGAGGGCAAGGTCGTCGTGATCGACCCGGGCCACAACGGCGGCAACTACCGCGACCCCGCGGCCGTCAACCGCAAGGTCAACGTGCTGACCAAGTGGAAGCCCTGCGACACGACGGGCACCCAGACCAACAGCGGCTACACCGAGGCCGCCTTCTCCTTCGACGTCTCCAAGCGGCTCGTCAAGATCCTCGAATCCCGTGGGGCCACGGTCAAGCTGACCAGGACGAGCAACGACGGTGTGGGCCCGTGCATCACCCAGCGGGCCGCCATCGGCAACAAGGCCCATGCCGACGCGGCGATCTCCATCCACGGCGACGGCGCGGCCCCCGCCAACCACGGCTTCCACGTCATCATGCCGAAGAAGATCAACGGCCCCGTGGACAAGGTCGTGGGCGCCTCCAGCAGGCTCGGCATCGACGTGCGCGACGCGTTCGCCAAGGGCACGGGCCTGCCGTACTCCACCTACATCGGCCGCAACGCGCTCGACTACCGCAACGACCTCGGCGGTCTCAACCTGTCGACCGTGCCGAAGATCTTCATCGAGTGCGGCAACATGCGCAACGCCGCCGAGGCGGCCAAGTTCCAGGATCCCGGCTTCCGGCAGAAGATCGCGCTGGCGCTGGCGAACGGATTGCAGCACTATCTCGAAACATGATTCCTCGCCCAGAGCTGCTCAGCGATCTTTCCGGTTCCTTCGAGCTGACCTCGGGCGCGACCGTGTCCGGCGACCTGGTGGACGCCGTACGCCTCGCGCTCCCGCGGCTCGACCTGCGGCCCGGCGACGCCGGTGAGATCGACGTCCGGCGGGATCCGGCGCTCGGCGAGGAGGCGTACCGGCTGACGGTGGGTTCGCGGGGCGTGGAGATCGTGGCCGGCGGGCGGGCCGGGGCCTTCTACGCGGCGCAGTCGCTGCACCAGTTGCTGCCCGCCGCCTCCTACCGGTTCTCCACCGGGGCCTCGTGGCCCGTTCCAGGGGTGCGGATCGAGGACGCGCCGCGCTTCGCCTGGCGCGGCCTGCACCTGGACGTGGCGCGGCACTTCTTCCCCAAGCGGGAGATCTTCCGCCTGCTCGACCTGATGGCGACGCACAAGCTCAACCGTCTCCACCTGCACCTGGTGGACGACCAGGGGTGGCGGGTGGAGAGCAGGGCGTACCCGCTGCTGCACGAGGTCTCCTCGCACCGGCCGCGTACGGCGTCCAACTACTGGCGGGAGCCGGACACGTACGACGACCTGCCGCACGGGGGCTACTACACGCTCGACGACCTGGCCGAGATCGGCGCCTACGCCCGCGCCCGGTGCGTCACGGTCGTCCCCGAGATCGACGTGCCCGGGCACGCGTCGGCGATCCTGGCGGCGTACCCGTCGCTCGGGGCTACCGGAGAGCGGTACGACGTGCTCGACCGGTGGGGCATCTCCTCGGCGATCCTGTCGCCGCTGCCGCCGACCGTCGAGTTCCTGACCACGATCTTCGACGAGCTGATCGGGGCGCTGGGCGAGACGCCCTACGTGCACATCGGCGGTGACGAGGTCGTGCTGGACCATTGGGGCGAGTCCGCCGAGATCACCGCGTACCGCGACTCGCTCGGGCTGGCCACCTCCAACGACCTGCAGGCGTGGTTCCTGCGGCAACTCGCGGACGCGCTGGCCGAGCGGGGCGCGCGGGCCGTCGTGTGGGACGAGGCGTTCGTCAGCGGCGGGCTGCGGGAGGACACCGTGGTCATGCCGTGGCGGGGCATGGGGGTGGGCCGCCGGGCCGCCGCGGCCGGGCACGACGTGGTGGCGACCCCGGTGTTCCCGCTGTACTTCGACTACGCGGAGGCTTCCTCGGCGGACGAGCCCATGGCCATCGGCGACGCCACCACCGTCTCGGACGTGGCCGCCTTCGACCCCGCGCCGGCCTCGTGGACGGAGGAGGAGCGCGCCCGGGTCCTGGGCGCCCAGGCGCAGCTCTGGACCGAGCGCGTGCCCGACGCCCGCACGGTCGACTACCGCCTGTGGCCGCGGGCGTGCGCGCTGGCGGAGATCGCGTGGGCCGGTCCCACGGACGGCTTCACGGACGGCTTCGAGGGACGGCTGGAGGAGCACCTGGGGCGGCTGGACGCGCTCGGGGTGGAGTACCGCCCGCCGGCGGGGCCGCACCCGTGGCAGCGGCGGCGCCCGCACCGGCCGGGCGTGTTGCGCGTCCAGGAGGCGATGGCCCACATCGAAGGCATGACGCACGACGCGGAGTCGACCCGCCCCAGCGTGTGACTCACATGGCTGGGCGGTCGTTGAGGATGCGCTGGAAGAGGCGGCAGGTCTGCCACCTGCCGTCGATCTCGAGGTAGCGGTCGGCGGTGCCGTACGGCTCGAACCCGGTCTTGACCAGCACGTTCTGCGAGGCCGCGTTGTCGAGCAGGACGCTGGCCGCGATCCGGTGCAGCCGCAGCTCCTCGTCGGCCATCCGGCACACCTCCCGCACGGCGCCGGTGGCCAGGCCGCGCCCGATGTAGCCGCCGTCCACCCAGTAGCCGAGGTCGGCGCTCAGCCAGGGGCCGCGGACGATGCCGCTGAGCGTCGCGCGGCCCACGATCTCCTCGCCGTCCGCGAGAACCCAGGCCATCGCCCGGCCCTGCGCCTGATCTTCGAGCAGGCCCTTGAGCCGCTTGGCCTGTCCGTCCGCGGTGAAGAACTCGTCGGGCCTGCGGGGCTCCCACCGCTTGAGGTGGTCGCGGTTGCGGTCGTAGGCGCGTACCAGGGCCTCGACGTCCTGCTCGGCGGCCAGGCGCAGGGTGATGCCGTCCGCTAGGGGTACCTCTTCGATCATTCGCCCCACGATAAGGGATTCAGGCGGTACGGCCGATGGCGTCCGTAATGGACTTGAGGCCGTGGCGGCGTACCCGCCTGGAGAGCTGCCGGTGGATGCGCGAGGCCCAGAGCGGGCCGCCGTAGACCCAGCCCGTGTAGCCCTGGACCAGGGTGGCCCCGGCGAGCAGGCGCTCCCAGACGTCGTCCACGTCCTCCACCCCGCCGACCGACACCAGCGTGAGCCGGTCGCCGACCCTGGCGCGCAGGCGCCTGAGCACCTCCAGCGAGCGGCCCTTGAGCGGGCGGCCCGACAGCCCGCCGGTCTCGCCGTCGTGCCTGATCGTGGTGTTGGTGGCGATGATGCCGTCCAGGCCCAGCTCCAGCGCCAGGTCGGCGACCGCGTCCACGTCCTCGTCCGCGAGATCGGGCGCGATCTTCACCAGCAGGGGAGTGGGACGCGGCGTGCCGTCCGCGACCTCCTTGACCGCCGTGAGCAGCGGCCGCAGCAGCGAGACCGCCTGGAGGTTGCGCAGCCCCGGGGTGTTGGGCGAGCTGACGTTGACCACCAGGTAGTCGGCCAGCGGCGCGAGCTCCTTGGCACTGGCCACGTAGTCGGCCACGGCCTCCGACTCGGGCACCACCTTGGTCTTGCCGATGTTCACCCCGACCACGACGGGGACGCCCCGGGCGCGGCGCAGCCTGCGGGCGGCGGCGGCCGCCCCGGCGTTGTTGAAGCCCATCCGGTTGATCACCGCGCGCTCTCCCACCAGTCTGAACAGGCGCGGGCGCGGGTTGCCCGGCTGGGCGTGCGCGGTGATCGTGCCGACCTCGACGTGGCCGAAGCCGAGCGCGGCGATGCCCTCGGCGCACGCGGCGTCCTTGTCGAACCCGGCGGCCAGGCCCAGCGGACCAGGGAAGTGCACGCCGAACGCGGTCACCCGCAGGGCCGGGTCGCGGGGCGCGAGCGTGCGGAAGAGCAGCCGCTTGACCACGGGCAGCTTTGCGAGGAGCGCGAGGGCGCTCACGGTCTGATGGTGCACGGCCTCGGCGTCGAAACGCCGCAAGACCTGCGTGAACACGAGGCGATACATCACGCGTCAGGCTACCAATCCGGCCTCGTGGGCGATGATTGCGGCCTGCACGCGGTTGCGCACGCCGAGTCTGGTGAGGATGGCGCTCACGTACGCCTTCACCGTGCCCTCGACGATGTGCAGCTCGCGGGCGATCTCGGCGTTGGACATGCCCGCGCCGACCAGGGCGAGCACCTCGCGCTCCCGGTCGGTGAGCGGGCCGACGCGGTCGCGGGCCTGCGCCCCCTTGGTCATCTTTCCGCCCGCGAAGTGGGCGATCACCCGCTGGGCGACCCTGGGCGACAGGTACGCGGCCCCGTCGGCCACCGCGTGGATCCCGGCGATCAGCTCGCGCGGATCGCCCGACTTGAGCAGGAACCCGCTCGCCCCGATGTCGAGCGCCTTGGCGATGTAGTCGTCCTCCCCGAATGTGGTCAGCATCACCACGGCCGTGCCCGGCGCGACCCGGCGCATCTCGCTCGCCGCCCCCAGGCCGTCGAGTCTGGGCATGCGGATGTCGAGCAGGGCCACGTCGGGGCGGTGGCTGATGGCCAGGTCGACGGCCTGCCTGCCGTCCCCGGCCTCGGCCACCACCTCCAGCGACGGGTCGGAGGCGAGGATGGCCTTGACCCCGGCCCGGATCATGGCCTCGTCGTCGGCCAGGAGTACGCGGATCACGCCCTCTATATTGCCGATATGGCACAGGTGAAGGTGTACGGGCGCAGGGACGTGTGGGCCGGACGGCAGCGGGAGATCTCCGATCTGGTGCAGTCGTGCCTGGTGAGCGCGTGGGGCGTGCCGCCGGAGAAGCGGTTCCACCGGTTCCTGCTGCTGGAGGAGGACGACTTCGTCTGCCCTGGGCGCAGTGACCATTACCTCATCATCGAGGTGATCTGCTTCACCGGGCGCAGCGACGACGCCAAGCGGGCGCTGATCAGGGAGATCTACGACAAATCCGGCTACGAGCCCGAGGACGTGGAGATCACGATCATCGAGATGCCCAAGGTGAACTGGGGGATCCGCGGGGTGCCCGCCGACGAGCTCACCCTCTCGTACAAGGTCGAGGTCTAGCTGACGGTATGGTCCGACTCATGAGCACTCACTATGACGTCGTCGTTCTCGGCGCGGGTCCCGGAGGGTATACGGCCGCCGTCCGCGCCGCCCAGCTCGGACTGCGCGCTGCGGTCGTCGAGGAGAAGTACTGGGGTGGCGTCTGCCTGAACGTGGGCTGCATCCCGTCCAAGGCGCTGCTGCGCAACGCCGAACTGGCCCACATCTTCAACAACGAGGCCAAGACGTTCGGCATCAGCGGCGAGGTCACCTTCGACTACGGGGCGGCCTTCCAGCGCAGCCGCAAGGTGGCCGACGGTCGGGTCAAGGGCGTTCACTACCTGATGAAGAAGAACGCCATCACGGAGTACGACGGCCGCGGCACGTTCCTGGACGCGAACACGATCCAGGTGAACGGCGAGACGATCACGTTCTCCCACTGCATCATCGCGGCGGGCGCGACCACCCGGCTGATCCCGGGCACGCGGCTTTCCGAGCGGGTGGTGACGTACGAGGAGCAGATCCTCACCGAGGAGCTGCCGGAGAGCATCATCATCGCGGGCGCCGGCGCCATCGGGGTGGAGTTCGCGTACGTGCTGCACAACTACGGCGTCAAGGTGACGATCGTGGAGTTCCTCGACCGGGTGGTGCCGCTGGAGGACGAGGAGGTGTCGGCCGAGCTGGCCAAGCGCTACAAGCGGCTCGGCATCGAGGTGCTGACCTCGACCCGCGTGGACGCCATCGAGGACACCGGCGCCTCGGTCAAGGTCACCGTCACCCGCGGCGGCGAGACCCGGGTGCTCGAGGCCGACAAGGTGCTGCAGGCCATCGGGTTCCAGCCGCGCGTCGAGGGCTACGGCCTGGAGAAGACGGGCGTGGCGCTGACCGACCGGGGCGCCATCGCGGTCGACGGGCGCTGCCGTACGAACGTGCCGCACATCTTCGCCATCGGCGACGTCACCGCCAAGCTGATGCTGGCGCACGCCGCGGAGTCCATGGGCATCATCGCCGCCGAGACGATCGCCGACGCGGAGACCATGGAGCTCGACTACGTGATGATCCCGCGGGCCACGTACTGCCAGCCGCAGGTGGCCAGCTTCGGCTACACCGAGGCGCAGGCGCGCGACCTGGGCTATGACGTGAAGGTGGCCAAGTTCCCCTTCACGGCCAACGGCAAGGCGCACGGCCTGGGCGACGCGGCCGGCTTCGTCAAGATCATCAGCGACAACACGCACGGCGAACTGCTCGGCGCCCACCTGATCGGGCCCGAGGTCACCGAACTGCTGCCGGAGCTGACCCTGGCCCAGCAGTGGGACCTGACCGTGCACGAGGTCGCCCGCAACGTCCACGCGCACCCGACACTCGGCGAAGCGGTCAAGGAAGCGATCCACGGCCTCGCCGGCCACATGATCAACATGTGACCGCCCGGGAAAGCACGGTCCTCACCCGGGAGGCGCTACGCGCCGGCCCTGCCTCCCAAGGGGGCGAGCCCCAATGCCGCTTAGTTAAGAGTGGCGTTCGGTGTGATCACGAGTGGGGCGCAGCTGAGTGGCAGGGGGTTGGTGGCAACGAAGCTCCCCTGG
>NZ_JBSFTC010000102.1:0-34989 GCF_053590415.1 Nonomuraea sp. NPDC003201 | reverse complement strand
CCGGGTGGGCGTCGCTGGCGCGCGGGCTGGCCGCCTCGTTCGGGCAGGGCCGGCCGGAGGCCGAGCTGTTCGAACGCGCCGCGGCCACGGCCGGGACCCTGGGCCTGGCCGCCGCCCGCGACCTGCTCGCCGGCCAGGCCACCGGCCGGGAGGAGCTGGCGCAGGCCGCCCGCGGGAGGTCGGCGTTCGCCCAGGCGCGGGCGTACGCGCCGCCGCCCGTCCTGCCGCCCAGGGACGAGGGCGACATCGTCACCCTGCTGCACGTCCCGGGCCGGTCGTCGGGGCCGGTGCAGTTCGGGCCGGGGATCGGCACGCAGGAGCAGCGGCCGGAGACGACGGCCGAGCGGATCTGGCGGGCCGGGCGCGACCAGGCCGCCACCGAGCACCGTCCCGGCGTCAGGCTGGCCAAGGCCTCGCGGGCGCGGCGGCGGCGCACGATCACCTCCGCGGCCCTCTTCGCGGTGATCATGGCGGGGGCGGTCCTGGCCTGGTTCCACGTGGGGAAGACGCCGGAGCTGGCGGTCGAGTCGATCGACGTGGTGGCGCCGAAGAAGACCCAGGGCTGCGACAAGGCCGTCCTGATCACCGGGACGGTCGTCACCAACGGGGCTCCTGGCGAGATCACCTACGAGTGGCGCAAGAACCTGGACAAGGAGGTCGTCAAGGGGACGCTGCGCACGAAGGCGGACCAGACGAGGTACGAGGTGCCGCTCCGGTGGACGCTCCAGGGCAGGAGCAACGTCAAGGCCACCGCCACGCTGCGGATCCTGACGCCCGGCCCGGTCCGCAGCGACAAGGCGAGCTTCACGTACAAGTGCTGATGCCCTCGCGACAATGCATATCAATGAGGTTCTTACTAATCTGGCGAACATGACCACGCAGACCCCCGCGGGCTGGTACCCGGACCCGTACGGAGAGCCCCAGCTCCGCTGGTGGGACGGCGCCCAGTGGACCGACGCCCTCCATGCGCAGCAGCCCGGGCCGGGCGGACCCCCGCAGCAGCCCTCCGGGCCGCAGCCGCAGCCCCCGTCGCAGCCCCAGCCCCAGTCACAGCACCAGTCACAGCCCCCGTCGCAACTCCAGCCGCAGCCCCAGTCGAGCCCCGACTGGTCGGCGACGCCCGCGAACCCCACGCTCCAGTTCGGCCAGCCGACGTACGGTCAGGGGACCTACGGCCAGCCCGCGGCGCCCACCCAGTGGGGCGGCCCGCCCCTGCCCGGCGTGACCTACGGCCCGCCGCCCAAGCAGTCCAACCCGCTGCCCTGGGTGTTCGGGGGGCTGGCGGCCCTGGTGGTGGTCGCGCTGATCGTGGTGGCCGGCATCTTCTTCGTCAACCGGAGCACCAGCCCGACGTCGTCGCTGCCGACACCGGCCGACACGTTCGAGCAGGAGGACCCGCCGAGCCAGGAGCCCCCGTCCAACGAGCCGCCCTCCCAGGGCGCCACCGAGCTGCCCCAGCCGGTCGGCGGCCGCGTCACCGACCCGCAGGCCGGCCTGTCCTTCCAGGTGCCCGACAGCTGGACGGTGCCCAAGTCCGCCGAGGTCAACGGCCCCAACCCGAACCCGACCCAGCAGGTGTGGTCGGGCGGGGTGCAGGCCGTCTCGCAGGAGAAGTACGACGGCGAGGGCGACTGGATCGGCAACATCTACACGGGCCTGCTCAACGAGCTCTATCCCTATTCCGGCGCCTCCGGCATGGGCGACACGGCCAAGGCGGTCTTCGTCGACTTCTCCACCAAGTTCTACCAGGTCGCTCACGAGACCAAAGTGGTGGAGGACAAGGCGATGAAGATCGGTGACAAGGACGCCTGGGTGCTGCAGTTCCAGCTCGACTTCTCCAAGGTCTCCGAGGAGAAGGGCTACAAATGGAAGAAGGAGAACGGCGCGATCGTGCTCATGGACCGTGGCGACGGGCAGCGGCCGGCCATCATGTACGCCTCCGTTCCCGACAACCTGGGCACCGACGTGCTGGCCAAGGTTCTCGGCTCGCTCAAGCCCGCCTAATCAGTGGCACTAGGCTGGTGGGGTAACAAGCGGGCGGATTGCTCCGAGCCGCTGGGCGAGGAGATCGAATGAGTGACTTGCTGGTCTGGATCGACTGCGAGATGACCGGGCTCGACCTGGGTCGCGACGCGCTGATCGAGGTGGCGTGCGTCATCACCGACAGCGAGCTCAATCAGCTGGACGAGGGCGTCGACGTGGTCATCAAGCCGCCGCCGGAGTCGCTGGAGCAGATGTCGCAGGTCGTACGCGAGATGCACACCGCCTCGGGGCTCCTGCCCGAGCTGGCGGGCGGTGTGACGCTGGCGGAGGCCGAGTCGGTCGTGCTCGACTACATCCGGCGGCACGTCCCCGAGCCGAAGAAGGCGCCGCTGTGCGGCAACTCGATCGGCACCGACCGCACGTTCATCGCGCGCGACATGCCCGGGGTCGATGGTTATCTGCACTACCGGATGGTCGACGTCTCGTCGATCAAGGAGCTGGTGCGCCGCTGGTACCCCCGCGTCTACTTCGCGGCACCCGAGAAGCAGGGCGGACACCGGGCTCTGGCGGACATCACGGAGAGCATCAGGGAGCTTCGCTACTACCGCGCGGCGATCTTCGTCGCCCAGCCGGGGCCCGATTCGGCGACCGCGAGATCCCTGGCTGAGCGTGTCAGCGGCTAAAGGAGTGGCGTAAAGACTCCCGAACCCCGCTACACTTTTCCTGTGCCACCACGCAGTGGTGGCCATGGTGGGTGTAGCTCAGTTGGCAGAGCGCCAGGTTGTGGTCCTGGATGTCGAGGGTTCAAGTCCCTTCACTCACCCCAACGAGGCACGGCCGGTCCTTCGGGGCCGGCCGTTGTCGTTTTCTCCCAACAACGGCCCCAAATCATGACATTGCGAGTTATGCTCGCTGTCTACCGCTAACGCCGGAAGCACGGGGGCCATCGGCGATCTGACCGTCTGCGCGCCACCCGGAGGCCGGATGAGAGTCGACGACGCAGCGTTCGATAGCGTGTTCACGTCCCTGAGCAAGCGTGAAGCCGAGGTCATGGACCTGATCGCCACCGGTCAGTCCAACGGGCAGATCGCTCAACGGCTGTTCCTCAGCGAGAAGACGGTCAAGAACCACGTCAATCGCATCTACGCCAAGCTAGGGGTGGACTCCCGGGTCACCGCCATCGGCCTGTGGCGGTCCCGCCAGGAGTAGCCCGCTTTCCGCGACCCCGTCACGAGCGACCCGCCTCCCGATCCGGCGGGCCGCCTACAGGCCTGAGCCGCCGGTTCCGTGAGCGCATTCAGGGGCAGACCCCATGGCATGGTTCAGAGACCGCGAGTCGTGGTGGTGGGCGGCGGATTCGCCGGGCTGGCCGCCACCAAGGAGTTGGCCAAGGCCGGAGCGCTGGTGACGCTCATCGACCGCAACCCGTACGCGACTTTCCAACCCCTCCTCTACCAGGTGGCCACCGCCAGCATGGGCAGCGCGGACGTGTCGTACCCGATCCGCACGTTCGCCGCCAGGTGGCCCAACGTGCGGGCGCGCCGGGCCGCGCTGAGCAAGATCCTGCCGGGCGAGCGGCGGGTGGAGCTCGACGACGGCAGCGGGATCGAGTACGACTATCTCGTGCTGGGCACCGGCGTCACCACCAACTGGCTCGGCATCGAGGGCGCGCAGGAGAACGCGCTGCCCATCTACTCGCTCGCCGACGCGGCGGCGCTGCGCCGCCGGTTCCAGGACTACCTGGAGGACACCGCGGCGGGCCGCCGCGAGAGTGTGCACGTCGTGGTGGTCGGCGCGGGCGCGACCGGGGTCGAGATGGCGGGCACGCTGGCCGAGCTGCGGCGGCGCACGCTGCCGCTGACGCATCCCGAGATCAAGCCGGAGCAGACCAGCGTGACGCTGGTGGAGCGGTTCGACTACGTGCTGGCGCCGTACAAGCCGCGGCTGCGCGACAGGGCGGCGGCTGCGCTGCGCAAGAGAGGGGTGAACCTGCGGCTGGGCGCCACGGTGGCGTCCGTCGAGCCGGACGCCGTGGTGCTGTCCGACGGCACGCGGCTGCCGTCCGACGTGACCGTGTGGGCGCTCGGCGTCACCGCGCCCAAGCAGGTGGGCGACTGGGGCCTGCCGCAGGGCAAGGGCGGGCGGATCACGGTCACGCAGGCGCTGAACGTACCGGACCATCCCGAGATCTTCGTGGCGGGCGACCTGGCGGGGCCGCCCGACCCGCTCCCCCAGCTCGCCCAGCCGGCGATCCAGATGGGCGAGCACGTGGGCCGGCAGATCGTCGCGGTGCACCGGGGGCGGTCACCGGCGGCGTTCAAGTATCACGATCCGGGCATCATGGCCACCGTCGGCAAGGCGGAGGCCGTGTTGCAGCTGTCCAACGGGTTGATCATGTACGGGCTGCCCGCCTGGCTGGCGTGGATCTTCATCCACGTGGCGTACCTGCTGGGCGGGCGCAACCGCATGACCGTTCTGCTGAACTTCTTCTGGCGCTACTTCGGGCCGCGCCGCGCGGCCACCAGCGTCACGCAGTAAGAGCCGCCGACAGGGCCCGGAGGCCGTGGTCGACGTCGGCCTCCGGGATGTTCAGCGCGGGCCTCAGGCGGACAGAACGGGGCCCGCAGGGCAGCACCAGCACCCCGTGCTCCTCCCTGAGACGGGTCACCAGCGCGTCGCGCTCGGCCTGGTCGGGCAGGTCGAACGCGCACATGAGGCCCCGGCCGCGGACGTTCGAGATCGACTCGGGGCGCTCGGCCTCCAGCTTGGTGAGGCTTTCGAGCAGCACGTTGCCGAGGGCGCCGGCGCGGGCGATCAGGCCGTCGCGTTCGACGATCTCCAGGATGCCCCGGCTGCGCACCATGTCCACCAGACCGCCGCCCCAGGTCGAGTTGATCCGGCCGCTCTGCCGGAACACGTTGTCCGGCACCAGGTCCACCCGGCGGCCCGCCATGATGCCACCCACCTGCACCTTCTTCGCGAAGGCCACCACGTCCGGAGCGAGACCCAGCTGCTGGTACGCCCACGGCGTCCCGGTCGTCCCGCCACCCGTCTGAACCTCGTCAAGGATGAACAGGGCGTCGTACTCGTGGCACATGTGCTGCATGGCCTGCAGGAACTCGGGCCGCATGTGGTTGTCGCCACCCTCGCCCTGGATGGGCTCGGCGATGAAGCAGGCGATGTCGTGCGGATTCCGCTCAAACGCCTCACGGGCCTGGGCCAGCGCGCGCTCCTCGGCGGCCTCCACGTCTCCGAAGTGGATGGCGGGCACGTCGATCCGCGGCCAGTCGAACTTGGGGAAGCGGTCGGTCTTGCCCGGCTCGGTGTTGGTGAGGCTCAGGGTGTAGCCGCTGCGGCCGTGGAAGGCCTTGGCCAGGTGCAGAACCTTGGTGCCCAGGTCACGCGAGCGTCCGGCGGCCTCGTTGCGGCGGCTCTTCCAGTCGAAGGCGGTCTTGAGCGCGTTCTCGACGGCCAGGGCGCCACCCTCGACGAAGAACAGGTGCGGCAGGTCGGGGTCGCCCAGCACGCGGACGAAGGTGTCGACGAAGTCCGCCAGATGCTCGGTGTAGATGTCGGGGTTCGCCGGTTTGTTCCGGGCGACCTGGCCGAGCAGGAGGGCGAAGTCGGGGTCGAAGGGCGGGTTCACCCCGAGCGGGGCCGAGGCGAAGAACGTGTAGAAGTCGAGGTAGCGGCGGCCGTTTCGGGCGTCGACGAGCCAGGAGCCGCGGCTGAGCTCGAGATCGAGCACGAGCCGGTATCCGTCGACGAGCAGGTGGCGGGCGAGGCGGGCGTGTACGTCCATGGAGACTCCACGTGCGTCGGTCTGACCGGATGTTCCTCTTGAGGAACACGGGCATCTACGCAAAATTTACGGCATACCTACCCCGCGAGTGAAGTTCTTCACGCGGAACGACAGAGCGATCATGGCGATGCCGTGCAGGATCGCGAAGATTCCGACCAGCCAGACGAGGCTGAGCAGTCCCGCGGCCGGCCAGATGAGCAGCAGGATGCCGAAGATCAGCGACAGGATGCCGCCGACGATGAGCATCCATTCGTTGTCGATGGCCTTGCGGAGTTTGATGCCGGCGATGATCTCCGAAACGCCCGCGAAGATGGCCCAGAAGGCCACGACGTAGAGCAGTGCCAGCGACGTGATGCCCGGCCAGATAAATGTCGCGATACCGGCCAATATCCCGATAATTCCCGAGATGATCAGCCAAGCTCGCGACTCGGCCCCGTGCCGGAACCCGGCGATCAGCTCAGCCACGCCGCCGACCAGCGCGTACGCACCGAAGAAGATCACGAGCACGAGCAGCGTGATCGCCGGCCAGATGAGCGCCAGGATGCCGAAGATCAGCGAGGCGAGGCCGCGTATGAGTAGAAGCCACCACGACCGTGTGATATCTCCCATGCTGGTCTGATTTCCAGGTAATGCCCGAAATCAGACCAGTGTGGAGTCAAATGTCGGTGATCCGCACTCCAACGGTGCCGGTGCTCCCCCTGCGGAGCCTGCTGCCGAGCAGCGTGATCCGCCCCATGAGGCCGTACTTGCGCCGCAGCAGCCCGCGCACCCGCTCGGTCTCCGCCGCGTCCAGCACCACGGCCCGGCCCTTGACCGGCTCGGTCTTCACCTTGCCCCGCACGTCGCAGCCGGCCACGCTGACCTCGGGGTTGTTCCGGATCCGCTTGATCTTGCCGGAGTCGGCGACGGTCCAGAAGACCACCGCGTCACCGTCCTGCACGGCCCACACCGGGGTCGCGACGGGCGTGCCGTCCCTCCGGTACGTGGTCACCGAGATGTACTGCTCTGCCCCAAGGTTCATCACACGTGCGAATAAACCACAATCGACACCGCGATGTACTGGACCAGGTACGCCGCCAGGGTGAAGGCGTGGAACACCTCGTGGAAGCCGAACCAGCGGGGCGACGGGTCCGGGCGGCGCAGGCCGTACACGACGGCCCCGGCCGAGTAGAAGACGCCTCCGACGGCCACCAGCACGACGGCGGCCACGCCCGCGCCCTCCAGCAACTGCGGCATCACGAAGATCGCGGTCCAGCCCAGCGCCAGGTAGAGGACGGTGTAGAGCCAGCGCGGCGCGCCCATCCAGAACACCCGGAACAGCACCCCGGCCAGCGCGCCGCCCCAGATCACGGAGAGCACCGCGATCCTCGCCACCCCGTCCAGCGCGAGCAGGGCGAAAGGCGTGTACGTGCCGGCGATGATCAAATAGATGTTGGCATGGTCGAACCGGCGCAGGAACTCCGCCAGCCGCGGCCCCATCGTGCCCCGGTGATAGGTCGCCGAGATCCCGAACAACAGACCGGACGTGATGGCGTAAACGGCGGAGGCCACTCGCGCCTGCAAGGTCGGGCCGAGCGCCACGAGCACGAACCCCGCGACCAGCGTCACGGGCAGCGCCCCGGTGTGCAACCAGCCTCGCAGCCTGGGCTTGACGGTGATGGTCGTCATGAAACCTACGGTACCGTAGGTTAGGGTCGCCTTCTCACCGACCCCAAGGTGCTCGCAGTCAGGGGCTGGGGGCCTTTGAGGGAAAAGGCGGAGGTGTCCGCCGGAGGTGGCCTTTCGCAGCTCAGAGGCCGTTGAAGAAACGCGCGGCGATGGGGACGGCGGCCTGCCGGCCGGAGCCGCCGTGCCGTACGAAGACGCAGAAGGCCAGGTCGTCCCGGTAGCCGATGAACCACGCGTGCGACAGTTCCTCGTCCGGCACCTCGGCCGTCCCCGTCTTGCCCGCCACGCCCGCCGGCAGCCCCATGTCGCTCGCCGTGCCGTGATCGACCACGGCGGCCATCATGTCCCTGAGCGAGGCCACGATCCCCTCGTCCATCCGCACGTCCTTGTGCGGGATGCCGTCGATCCGGCGCACCTCCGCGTCCGACAGCAACCGGGGCGAGCGCCAGGTGCCGCTCTGCACGGCGGCGGCGAGCGCGGCCATGCACAGCGGCGTCGCGACCACCTGGCCCTGGCCGATCGCGTCGAGGCCGAACATGTCGGGATCGTCGGTTTCCTGCATGGCCCCGCAGGTGCCGCCGATGCCGGTCGCGATCTGCCGGCTGAACCCCCACTCGTCCGCCGTCTCACGCAGCTGGTCCGCGGTGAGCCTGGTCGTGGCCTGCTCGACGAACGTCGTGTTGCACGAGTACGCGTACGCGTCGGTGAAGCTGATGAGCCCGCGGTCCACCTCGCCGTCGTTCTTGAAGGGCGCGTGGAACGGGATGGTGTACGTGCCGGGGCACCGGACCTCCGCCGCCGGGTCGAGCCCGCTCCCGAGCAGCGCCGCCGCCGTGATCGTCTTGAAGACGGACCCCGGGGGGAAGACGTCCTGGACCGCGCTGTAGTTGTTCTTGAGCCGGTCGGCCAGCGCCAGGATCTCGCCGGTGCTCGGCCGGATGACGACGATCGCGGAGTCGTCAACCCCGTCCAGCGCCCTGGCGGCCGCCGCCTGCACGGGCCGCGACAGCGTGGTGCGCTCGACGTCCGCCTTGGGCAGGCGGGTCAGCAGCTGCCTGGCGGGCTGCCCCGGCGCCTTCGACACCAGTTCCCAGCCGCGGGACGACGACCCGAACTCGGGTTTGAGCTGATTGAGATAGGCGTCCGCGTAGCTGTCGTTGGGGATCCGCTCTCCCTCGCTGGTGACCAGCTCGGTCACCGACGCGTCGACCTCGTCCAGCTCCAGCGTGCCGCCATCCTTGAGCAGGGGGTGCAGCGTCTCGGGGGCCCACAGCACCTTCCAGGCCCGGTCCCGCACGCCGAGCCGCAACGTGCTGTCGAACGGCCACGCCCCGAGGTCGGCGAGCTGCCGCACCCCGGCGAACGGCACCTCGGCGGCCCCCTCCCCCGTGCTCTTCAACCGCCCGGGGGTCAGCCGGATGGACTCGATGTGCAGCTCCTCCGTCAGCCGGTGATGCCGGACGGCGAAGTCGGCCGGCGGCTGGTACACCAGGCGCGCCATGCGCGACACGTCACCCTTGCGCCAGGCGTCGAAGTAGTCCGCGGCGGTCTGGGACGCGCTCCCCTTGACCCGGTTCGACGCCGCGACTGCGAACGCACCCGCCCCAACTACCGCGACAAGTGCGATAACGAGCACAATCAGCCTTCGTCGTCGCATACGGTTTCTCCCAGGAGGGGATCAGCGTGGCACGAGGACAACGGGAACCGATGCCCGGCGTGTATCCGGTGACGTTCGGCGAGGTCGAGCTTCTCCGCGATCTGGACAGGCAGGACGGCTGGGTGCTGTCCAAAGATGGTGTACCTCAGTCGTATGTTGATCTTCAAGACCCGACATTTCTGGAATTTGAGTATGTACGACTCATGGCGGATGTGATCGACCTTTTGTCGGAAGGGCCGCTGAGCTGCGTACACGTGGGCGGCGGCGCCTGCACCATCCCCCGCTACGTCGCCTCCACCCGCCCCGGTTCCCGCCACATCGTCATCGAGCCGGACGGCCTCCTCGTCAATCTGGTACGCGAGCAGCTGGACCTGCGTTCGGTGCCCCGCCTGAAGGTCATCGTGGCCGGGGGCCGCGAGGGCACCGCCAAGGTGTGGGACGACTCGGCGGACCTGGTGGTGCTGGACGCCTTCACGGGGGCGACGATGCCCGTCGACCTGGCCACGACCGAGTACATGGGCGACATCGCCAGGATCCTCCGCCCGGACGGGACCCTCCTGATCAACCTGGCCGACGGCAAGGGCCTGGCCTTCGCCAGGCGCCTGCTCGCCACGGTGACCGGCACGTTCGGCCACGTGGCCCTGCTGGCGGAGCCGGGCATCATGCGGGGCCGCCGCTTCGGCAACCTGATCGTGGCCGCGTCCCGTACGGGCCTGCCGCTGGACCTCCTGACGCGGCGCGCGGCGGGCGGGCTGACGCAGGCGAGATGCGTGCACGGCGAGGCGCTGACGAACTTCATCGCCGGCGCCGCCCCCATCAAGGACGGCGACCCGGTCCTCGCCCCCGTCCCCCCGCCCGCCGTCTTCGGCTGACCGGCCCGATCCTCCCCGAGTCGAGGCCTCTTCCCCGCGCGTTCAAAAAGTGATATCACTTTGATAGCAGACAAAGTCAGTCAGAAAAGGGGACGGGCGATGACAGACACATCGTTCGAAGGGACCGTCGTGGACATGCCGGCGCCGCACACCAGCGAGCACCCCGTCCGGGCGGCCAACGGATTCGTGCTGCTGGGGGTCGGGGTGGTGCTGATCCTGGGCGGGGCGGCGTTACTCGCGCTGGGGATCATCGTGCTCGCCGGCGGGGCCGGGCAGTCCGGCGCGTGGCTGGTGGTGGCGGCCCCCCTCGTGGTCCTGGTGGGCGCGACGCTGTGCTGCGGGCTCACCGCCGTGGCGCCCGGCGAGGCCAGGGTGGTGCAGTTGCTCGGCCGGTACGTCGGCACTCTGCGGACGCCGGGCTTCCAGTGGGTCAACCCGTTCACCCTGCGGCGGCGGGTGTCCACGAGGATCCGCAACCACGAGACCGAGGTGACGAAGGTCAACGACGCGGACGGCAACCCGATCCAGATCGCGACCGTGGTGGTCTGGCAGGTGCAGGACACGGCGCAGGCGGTGTTCGAGGTGGATGACTTCGTGGAGTTCGTCGCGATCCAGGCGGAGACGGCCGTGCGGCACATCGCGGGCAGCTATCCGTACGACGCGCACGGCGAGCCGCGGCTGTCGCTGCGGGACAACGCCGACGAGATCAACGAGCGGCTGTCCGCGGAGATCGGCGCCAGGGTGGCCTCGGCCGGGGTGAAGGTCATCGAGTCGCGCATCATCCACCTGGCGTACGCGCCGGAGATCGCCCACGCGATGCTCCGCCGCCAGCAGGCGGGCGCGGTGGTGGCGGCCAGGCAGCGGATCGTCGAGGGGGCGGTCGGCATGGTCGAGATGGCGCTGGCCAGGCTCGCCGAGCACGACGTGGTGGAGCTCGACGAGGAGCGCAAGGCGGCCATGGTCAGCAACCTGCTCGTGGTGCTGGTCGGCGACCGCGACACCCAGCCGGTGGTCAACACCGGCACGCTCTACCAGTAATCGCCGTGGAGCGGAAGAAGATCCTGCTGCGGCTCGACCCGGTGGTCCACGACGCGCTGGCGAAGTGGGCCGCCGACGACCTGCGCAGCACGAACTCGCAGATCGAGTTCCTGTTGCGCAAGGCCCTCTCGGAGGCCGGTCGCCTGCCCGACAGCGTGGGGCGCATGCGCCCCCGCGGGCGCCCGCGCAAGGCCCCGGAGCCGGAAGAAGTCCTGGAAGGAGGGGAGACGGCGGATGGAACCGCGGACGACGACACAGCAGGGTGAGTCCCCGCCGAGGTCGGTTTTCCTGCTGGCCTTCGACCTCCGCAAGGAACGGCCGACCAACCGCCGCCGGCTGGGCTGCCTCCTGCGCGCGGCGGCGCTCGCCGAGCTCATGACGAGCGGCAGCCTGGCGGACGAGTCGGGCAAGGCGCGGGCGGTCACCGCTCCCGCCGCCCCCGGCCGGCTGCAGGCGGCCGTCTGGGAGCAGATCGCCGGCTCTCCGCCCCGGTCGTGGGGGAGCTGGATCCGCAAGGACCACGCGGAGGCGTACCGGCTGGTCCGCGACGAGCTGGAGGCCGCCCGGCTGGTCCGGGTGGAGCGCCACCGGGTTCTGCTGTTCCCGGTCGAACGGGTCAGGCCACGCAAGCCACACCTCTCGCGCAGGCTCGTCGAGCGCGTCGCCCGCGCGGTCCACGGCGGCCGGCCCGTCAGCCGGCTGAGCCCGGACGTCCGCGTCCTGGCCGCGCTGGCCGCGGCGGCCCAGCTCAAGACGGTCCTGCCCGGCCGGGAGTGGCGCCGCCACCAGTACAGGGTGGAGCAGCTGTCGGCACCCATCGAGCCGATCACCACGGCGCTGCGGAAGAACCTGCAGGCCGCCGAGAGCGCCGGTTGAGTGGCATTTTATGGAAGTACGTAATAAAGTATGGCTTCATTATGAAGCTAGAACATGATGACACCGGATTGCTCTACGATCCCAACGCCAGAGCCGCCATGAGCCGGCTCGCCGGCGACGACACCCTCACCTTCGAAGCCGCCGCCGCCGTCCGCACCGCCTTCCAGGCCATCGAGCGCATGCGCGCCCACGGCAGCGAGGGCCGCGGGCTCAGCTCCGGGGCGATGGACCTGCTGTTGCGGCTGAGTGACGCGGACGACGACGGCGTCAGCATCGGCGAGCTGGCCCAGTCGGCGGGCGTGAGTTCGAGGAACGCCACCGGCCTCGTCGACACCCTTGAGAAGGACGGGCTGGTGCAGCGGGTCCAGGACCGGCGCGACCGGCGGTCGGTGCTGGCCCGGATCACCCCCGAGGGGCGGGCCTGGATCGAGGCGTTCAGGAGGCCGTCGCAGCTCGCCATGGCGGCGATCTTCCGCGGGTTCTCCCCCGAGGAGCTGACGTCGCTGCGCCACCTGTGCCTGCGGCTGGCCGACAACCAGCAGCGGCTGGCCGAGCACCTGGCCGCCCAGGAGGCCCGATGAGCGCGCGCGAGGTCGTCAAGGCCTATCACGACGCCCGTTTCCGGGGCGCGGTCGAGGAGGCGGCGGCGCTGGTCGGCGAGCCGTTCTCGTTCAGGAGCCCGTTCATCTCCTCCGCCGACCCGGCCGGGCACCTGGCGGGGCTGGAAGGCTTCCTGCGGGTGGTGACGGAGGTGGAGATGATCAGCGAGCTGTACGGGGAGTCGGAGGCGACGCTGGTCTACGACGTGCACACGGCGACGCCGGCCGGGATCCAGCGCACGGCCGAGCACTTCCGGCTCCGCGACGGGAAGATCAGCACGATCATGCTGATCTTCGACGCGGCCCCGTGGCAGCCGATGGCGGCCTCGATCAGGTGACGGGGGCGGCGGCCGCCGTCTGCCGCCATATCCTGCCGTCCCTGACGACCAGGGTGCCGTACGTGGTGACGCGGTTCCCGGCGATCGTCATCAGGGCGTTGTAGAAGATCACGTCGTCGGTCGTCCGCACCGAGACGATCTCGTCCACCTTGGGCTCCGCCGAGAGGTACGCGGTGAACAGGTCCCTGATCTCGGCGGGGCCCCGGGCGACGCGGTCGAAGCGGATGACCGTGGCGTCGTCGTGATACTGGCCCAGCAGCGCCTCCAGGTCACGGTCGGCGATGGCGGCCAATTGGCGGTCGAACAGGTCCTTGGCGGTCATGCGGCACCTTCCGGCTGGGGGCGGAACAGGTCGTACGCCACCTGCGCCGCCGCGTACAGGATGATCAGGGGCAGCGCGGCGGCCACGGGAAGCGCCGAGGTGGCGAGCGTGAGCGCCGCCGCGCCGAGGCGGATGGCGCCCGCCCGCCGGTCGGACGAGCACAGGTGCTGCAGGCCGAGCACGGCGAGCACCACGGCGGCGGGCAGCCCGAAGGACCAGCTCGACGAGGACGGGTCCATGATCGCGTGTTCGATCCCGATCCCGAACGCCACCAGTCCCAGCGAAAGCGGCAGATGCGAGTAGACCCACACCTGTCCGGCCAGCCGGGTACGCAGCACGACGGACTCGTCGGTGTGGCCGAAGTACAGCCACCAGAAGCCCATCGCGATCGCCACCCCGGCCAGGGCGATCAGCAGCGTGCCCGGCGTCACGTCGTGGCCCTTCAGCCCGAGGACGACCGCCGCCACGACCTCGCCCAGGACGATCACCACGAACAGGCCGAAGCGCTCCGGCAGGTGCTCGGACTGCGGCGGCAGCTTGCCCTGGGCCCGCCGGGTCAGCAGGGGCGTGACGAGGTCGATCGCGAGGGCGACGGCCCAGAACGCGTAACGCTGGGGCGGGTCGACGGCGAGCGAGGCCAGCCAGATGAGCACCGCGACCGTGAACCCGATGGCGTAGCGGGTCGTCAGGGGCCTGGCCTCGGGCACGTGGCGACCGGCGCGGACGTAGGCCACGATCAGCAGCACTCTGACCACCGCATACGCGATGGCGAAAAGTCCGGAACGCTGCTCGATGTCGCTCACGCTCGCCGCCATGGTCGCCACGGCCAGGATCTGCGGCAGCGCGAGCAACCGGTGGCTGACGTCGTCGGTGTCGAACCTGTTGGCGTAGAAGACGTAGCCCAGCCAGGCCCACCAGATCGGTACGAACAGGCCCACGAAGGCCGGCAGGCTCGTGGGGAGCACATCGGCCAGTTCGGCCACGGCGACGACGAAGACGAGGTCGTACAGGAGCTCCAGCCAGGTCGCCCTGCGGTGCACGTCTTCGAACAGCCGTAATCTGGGTGGCTGCCACTGGGTCACAACTACACCTTCCGTTATGTAATTGTGTAATTATGCCCGTGGCTGGGTGGTTACGACACCTTTTTAAGGGTCAGGCAGGCCACGCGGTCCCCCGCCGTACCGACCTCCGGACCCGAGGTCTTGGTGGCCTTGGCGTGGATGACGAGCGAGCCGGGCAGCTTGGCCGGGTCGAGGACCCAGTCGTTGCGGGCGGACGAGCGGCCCGCGCCCTCACCGTTGGTGGTGAAGTCGAGCCAGACCTCGCTGGCCGGGCTGATCTCGCCGGCCTTGTGCTGGTAGTGCGGCCCCGCCTCGTCGGGCTTCTTCCCGCAGGGCTTGACGTGCAGGTGGGCGCCGTAGTGGCGGTTGGGGAGCAGGCCCTCGACGACGAGGGTGGTGCGGGTCTGGCCGTCGGCCGACTCGACGTGGGCGCTGCCCTGGGCGCCCTGCGGGACCAGCTTGCGGTCGTAGACGATGGCGGCGGTGTCGGCGGCGGTGAACTCCCCCTCGCCGGACAGCCTGATCGCCGCGCTCGTGGCCCCCTCGCTGGGCCCCTCGCTGGGGCCCATGGCCTGCTGGAGCGGGGCGGGCGGGCCCGCGCAGGCTGCGGTGAGCATGATGAGCAAGAGTGCGGGCACGCGCATGAAACCCTCCATGGTTCGAGCCCCTTCGACAGGAGGGCTCCGGGAGGGCACCCACTCTAACGAGTAATCGAACTACTACGGTGAGTATTCAGCGGTTAGGCGCCGTGTTTCGCCGCGATGTCATCGATGACGGCCGCCAGCGTGAAGTCGAGGTCGGTGAGCCCGCCCGCGTCGTGGGTGGTGAGGACCAGGTGGAGAGTACGCCAGCGGATGTCGATGTCGGGGTGGTGGTTGAGCTCCTCGGCCTTGACCGCGATCTCGTCGACGATGCGGATGGCCGTGGGGAAGTCGGGCGCCTCGATCGTGCGCCGGATCTCGTCGCCCTCGCGCCGCCATTCGGGCAGGTTCTCGCTCATGGCGCCACGTTACTTCAGCGCCCCCGAGCCGAGCCCGGACTGGATCTGGCGTTGGAAGATGATGTAGACGACCATGACCGGCAGGATCGTCATGCTCAGCGCGGCGAACAGGCCCGGCCAGTCCGCCTCGTATCCGGCCAGGGTGGAGATCTTGGCGATGCCCTGGGTGAGGACCCATTTGTCCGGGTCCCCGGCCAGGAGCACGAGGGGCAGCAGATACTGGTTCCACTGGCCGAGGACGTTGAAGATGGTGATGCTGATCAGGCCGGGCCGGGCCATGGGCACCATGATCTGGAAGAACGTCCGGGTGTGCGAGGCGCCGTCGATCATCGCCGCCTCGGCGACGGTCTCCGGCAGCGTCCGGAAGAACGCCGCCAGGAAGAAGACGGTGAAGGGCAGGGAATAGGCGATGTAAACGAGAATGAGCCCGACGTGGGAGTTCAGCAGGCCCAACTGCTTGACGACGAAGAAGAGCGGCCCCAGGGCCAGGAACACCGGAAACGCCAGCCCGGCCACGAAGTAGTAGTAGATCAGCCTGCTGCCGATGAAGGTGTAGCGGGCCAGCACGTACGCCGCCATCGACCCGAACAACATCGTCCCCGCCGTGCCGAAGAAGACGACGACCATGGTGTTGAGCATGTACTGCCCGATGTGCGCCTTGTCCCAGGCCCGGCCCCACGAGTCCAGCCGCAGCGCCCCCGGGAGTTGCAGCGGGTCGCCGAAGATCTCGGTGTTGTTCTTGAACGACGCCAGGAACGTCCACAGCAGCGGCAGGATGATCAGTAACGCCCAGACGGCCAGCGCCACGTGCGAGAGCCCGTTGAGCACGCCGGGCCGCGGCCGGTTTCTGGCCATCTAGAGCTCAACCCTTTCACGCCTGGTCGTCCGCAGTGTCAGCACGGCGAAGGTCACGGTGAGGAAGAACAGCGCCACGCCCATCGCGGAGGCGTATCCGACCTTGTTGTAGGCGAAAGCCGTTTTGTAGATGGTGACCGGGAGAATGGTCGTGGCGCCGTCCGGCTCGCCTTTGTCGCCGGCCAGCACCTGCACCAACGCGAATCCGTCGAAGGCCGCGATCCCCAGGTAGATCCAGCCGACCTGGATGGTGTCGCGCAGCAGCGGCAGCGTTATCGCGAAGAACAGCCGGACGCGTCCGGCGCCGTCCAGCGCGGCGGCCTCGAAATAGTCCTTGGGAATGGCCGCCATGCCCGCCGAGAACAGCACCACGTAAAAGCCGACGCCCTGCCAGATCATCACCGCGATGATCGACCAGAGGGCGAGGTCGGGCTCGGTGAGCCAGCCGACGGGCTCGGCGCCGAACCTGGCCAGCACGCCGTTGATGACGCCGTCCGCGTCGGGGCGGTAGACCGCCTGGAAGAGCACGCCCACCACGGCGACGGCCAGGACCTGGGGGAAGAAGAAGACCACCCGGTAGAACTTCGACCCCCAGACCCCTCTCATGCCCGCGCCGCGCGTGCCGCCGCCCAGGTTCAGCAGGAACGACAGGAACAGCGCGATGACGATCGTCGCGATCGGCAGCACGAGCAGCATGATCCCGTGGTTGCGCAGGGCCTGCCAGAACACCTCGTCGTCGAACAGCCGGCCGAAGTTGTCCAGCCCCACGTACCGCACGATCGAGCTGTATCCGTTCCAGCTCGTCAGGGAGAGCTGGAACGCCTGGACATAGGGGCTGATGACGAAGACCGAATAGAGCGCCAGGGGGACGGCGAGGAATCCGGCGACGAACCCGTACTTGCGCAGCCGCTCCATCTGCTCACTGGCTCCGCGTCTGCTTGGCGACCGCGTCGTCCTTCTTGATCTCGTCGGCCTTCTTCTGCATGTTCGCGCAGAACCGCTCCGGGGTGATGCGCCCGGCCATGACCACGTTGATCTGCTGGGTGCCGTAGTCGAACAGCTCCTTGTACCAGCCCTCGAAACGCGCGTCGGTGATGATGTTCTGGCCGGCCGCGTCCTGGGCCTTGGCGGCGCTCATCAGTCCGGCGGGCAGGTCGAGTCCGGCGGCGGCGCCGTTCACCACGGTGAGGTTCTCGGTCTTCTCCGTGAATCCGCGCGCGCCGTCCTTGGACAGCATGATGCGCAGGTATTCGAGGCCGCCCTGCGGATTCTTGCCCTTGGCCGCGACGACGAAGTTCTCGCCGACGCCGACCTGGATGGCGCCGTACGGCATCTTGTCGGCGGCGGTGACGTCGGGAATGGGGGCGATGGCGTATTCGAAGTCGTCGGGCTTGTCCTTGGCCATCTCGTTCTCGACCCAGGAGCCCACGGGGTAGAAGAGCAGCTTGTTCTGGAGCTGCTTGACCTGGGTCTGGGTGTGGTCGAGGCCGAAGTACGCTTTGTCGCCATATTTCGCCTGGATGTCCACCCAGGCCGTGACTGCCTGCTTCATCGGCTCGGCGTTCCAGGCGTTGTCGACCAGGTTGTCGATGTCGATGATGACCTGGTTCCCGCCGATCTTGGCGGCCGTGTAGAGGACGTTCCAGAGCTGGTAGTACGGGCCTTTCTGCCCCGGGTACGCGAAGAGCAGGATGCCTTCCTGCTTGGCCGTGTCCCCCAGCGCCGTGAACTCGGCCCACGTCCTCGGCAGCGACCACCCCTTGGACGCGAACAGCTTGGCGTTGTACCAGAGCGCGCGGTGGGAGACCGTGTAGTTCAGGACGAGGTCCTTGCCGTTGATCTTGGCGTTGTCGATCACGGCGGGGGTGACGGTGTCGCGGATCTTCTTGGCCGGGTCGTCGATCGACGGGGCGTCGAAGAGCACGGTCAGGTCGGCGAGGTGGTTCTCGGCGGCCAGCGCGGCCAGGTCCATCGAGTCGGGGCCGGAGTTGTTGAGCACGTCGGGCACGTCGCCGCCGGCGAAGCGCGGGCGTAACTGGGTGCCGATCTGCTGGGTGGCGTTGTGCTTGATCGACACGCCGGGGAACTCCTTCTTGTAGAGCTCCTCGTGCAGGTTCTTGGCGTACGCGTCGCCGTACCCGCCGCTGAAGATGACCACCTCCAGCGGCTTCTTGGGGTCGACGCCGAACGGGTTCTTGGTGTCGGCGGAGGCGGTGATGCTGGGGGCGGCCGACGGCTCGCCGCCCGTGCCGGCCGTGGCGCAGGCGCTCAGGAGGCCCGCACCGGGGCCGGCGACGAACGCGGTCATACCGAGGCGGCGCAGCAGCTGACGCCGAGTGATCTCGCCCGGATGGGTCATGGGGGCTCCTGAATTAGGAAAGTTTCCTAAACGTTTGCCCGAACGTACGAACGGCCACCGACACGCGTCAAGGGGGCGCAATCGAGACGTGACCTTGCCGTGATCGCCTTGCCTGAACAGATGCCAGCATCGTGGACGGGGGCGAGCACGGCAAGGTCTCGTTCAGTTCTTCCACCACGTCCTGTAGGCGCTCTCGACGGTCCAGTCGTCCTTGATGTACGCGCCGTCCACGTGGTACCCGCTGCCGCTGCCGTCGGCGTTTGTCCACATCACCACATACGTGGCCTTCAGTCCGCCCGGAGCCCTGTCGGCGCCGGTGCGGCGAGAGGGCCCACGGCGGCACCCGGCGCAACGCGTACGGCGCATGGGCGGCGAGCGCTCCGACGACGCGAGGGGGCGGGGTGGCAAGGGGGCCGGGTGGAGGTTAGGTGGATTGGGTGCGGTGGGTGAGGATTTCGGTTATGTGGTTCTCGGCCCACGCCGCCACCGCCGAGATCGGCTCGTGCAGCGAGCGCCCCAGGGACGTCAACTCGTACTCCACCCGCGGCGGCACCTCCGCGAACACCTCCCGCGTCACCAGCCCGTCCGCCTCCATGGCCCGCAACGTCTGCGTCAGCACCTTGGGGGTGACCCCGCCGATCCGCCCGCGGAGGGCGGTGAAGCGCATGGGGCCGTGGACGAGACTGAGGAGTACCAGCACCGACCATTTATCGCCGATCCGATCCAGAACCACCCGGGTCGGGCAGTTAGGGTCGAAGACATCGCCAGTATCCATAAGGTACTTATAGCACGATGAAGTAACCAGTATCCGATGGATACTCTGGCGCACATGAAGATCCTGCTCTTTGGCGCGACCGGCATGATCGGCCAGCGCATAGCCGCCGAGCTCGCGAATCGCGGCAACCAGGTGACCGCCGTCAGCCGCAAGGGCCCCGTCAAGGGTGACGTCCACGACGCCGCCACCCTGGCCAAGGACTACGACGCCGTCGTCTCCGCCATCGCCCCGCCCCGCGACGGCACCGAGCCCGAGCCGCCGTTCCTGGACGCCAACCGCGCGCTCATCGAGGGCGTGCGCGCCGCCGGCGTACGCAGGCTGATCGTCGTGGGCGGCGCCGGCAGTCTCCAGATCGCGCCGGGACAGGACCTCGTCGACACGCCCGACTTCCCGGAGGTCTACAAAAAGGAGTCCAAGGCCCAGAGGTCGGCCCTCGGCCTCTACCGGGAGGTCGAGGACCTGGACTGGACGTACATCTCACCGGCCGCGGAGATCGCGCCGGGCGAGCGCACCGGCGTCTACCGCATCGGCGGCGACACGCTGCTCGCCGATCCCGAGGGCCGCAGCTTCATCTCGGCCGAGGACTACGCGGTCGCCGTCGCGGACGAGCTGGAGAACGGCGCCCACCCGCGCAAGCGCATCACCGTGGCCTACTGAGCCGCCTCCTCCGGGAGCAGCGCCTTCTCGTCGGGCTTGTGGACGAGCACGTTGTCCACGTACGACTTCACGGCCGCGGCCAGCCCCACGTCCGCGCCCGTCTCCTCGGACAGGTACCAGCGGTGGTCGAGTATCTCGTGGAAGAGCTGCGCGGGCTCGAGCTTGCCGCGCAGCTCCGCGGGGATGGCCTCGACCGTCGGCTGGAAGATCTCCGCCAGCCACCGGTGCGCCACGATGGCCTCGTCCTCGTGCCGCAGCCCCTTGGCCACCCGGAACCCGTCGAGGTCGTTGAGCAGCCGCCGCGCCTGGTTCTCCTCCACGTCGAGCCCGGTCAGCCGGAGCAGCCGCCGCTGGTGGTGGCCGGAGTCCACGACCTTGGGCCGTACGATGAGCCGCCCGGTGCCGACCTTGCGCCGCACCATCATCTCGGCCACGTCGAAGCCGAGCAGGTTCAGCCGGCGGATCCGCTGCTCCACGCGGTGCCAGTCGACCTCCTCGATGATCTCGCTCTGGGTGATCTCGTCCCACAGGCGGTGGTAGCGGGTGACGATGTCCTCGGCGGTCTCCATGGGGTCGATGGACGGATGCAGCAGCCCGCCGGCCTCCAGGTCGAGCATCTCGCCGAAGATGTTCGTGTGCGCGGTGTCGATGTCGGCCAGCCGCTGCCCCTCGCTGATCATCGGATGCATCTCGCCGGTCTCGGCGTCCACCAGGTACGCGGCGAAGGCCCCGGCGTCCCGGCGGAACAGCGTGTTGGACAGCGAGCAGTCGCCCCAGTAGAACCCGTTCAGGTGCAGTCGCACTAACAGCACGGCCAGCGCGTCCAGCAGGCGGGTGAGCGTGTCGGGCCGCAGCGTGCCCGACATGACGGCGCGGTACGGCAGCGAGAACTGCAGGTGCCGGGTGATCAGCGCCGCGTCCAGCCCTTCCTCGCGGCCGGTGACGTAGGCGACGGGCTCCACGGCGGGCGCGTCGAGGCGGGCCAGGTCCCACAGCAGCTGGTATTCGCGCTTGGCGTACCGTTCGCTGATCTCCTTGATCGCGTACACCTTGCCGGACAGCCGCGCGAACCGCACCACGTGCCGTGATATGCCGCGCGGCAGATCGACGAGATGGTACTGCGGCCAATCTTGGAGGGGGACCTCCCAAGGGAGGCGGATCAGGTCAGGGTCGCCTAGCGCGCCAGTGATCTGCAGGGGCATTTCCACAGGATATGGTGCATTGGTGGACGAGTTTCTCAAGTGGTACTTTTCCGACCGTCCCGTCGTGGCCAGCTTATTGGGGGCCGACGGTTATGATCACACCCTCGGCGACTTCACGGCCTCCGGCTGGACCGCCCGCGAGCGGGAAGAGGCCCGCTGGCTCGACCGCCTCTCCTCCCTCCGAACGGCCACCCTCGACGACGCCATCGACAGAGATCTGGTCCTCTCCCAGCTGAGAGGCTCGACCGCGCTCGCCTCCTGGCCCGAGTGGCGGCGTGACCCGGCCACCTACCTGTCCGCGATCTTCTCCTCCATGTACACGCCGTTCCAGCGGCGCCTCAAGCCGGAGCCCGAGCTGGTGTCCTCGGCCGTCTCGCGCCTGGCCGAGGTGCCCGGCGTGCTGGCCGCCTGCCGCGCCAACCTCGACCCCGAGCTGGCCGCCCCGCTGCTGATCAAGCGCGGGCTCGGTCAGGCCCGCACCGGCCGCAACTTCCTCACGCGTACGATCCCGTCCATGGTCGGGGACCCCGACCTGGCCGCCAAGCTGGCCGAGGCCGCCGAACCGGCCGCGCGGGCGTTCGACGAGCTGGTCGCCTTCCTCGAGGGCTTCGAGTGCGGCGGTACCTGGCGGATGGGCGAGAAGCTCTACTCCACGCTGCTGCGCGAACGCGAGATGCTCGGCTACGGCGCCGCCGAGCTGCACGAGAAGGGCAAGGCCGCCTGGGCCGAGCTGGACGCGCGGATGCGCCAGGTGGCGCTGCGGGTCAACGGCGCAGAGGACTGGCGGGCGGCGATGGAGTTCCTCATGGACGACCATCCGCCGACCCTGGCCGACATGCGGGCCGAGTACGCGGCCGAGACCCAGCGGGCCAGGGAGTTCGTGCGGGAGCGGGACCTGGTCACGTTCGCCGACGGCGAGGAGTGCGACGTGCTCCCGTCCGCCGAGTACACCCGTCCGGTGCTGTCCGTCGCCCACTACCTCGCGCCGCCACCGCTGAGCGCCTCGCGCAAGGGCGTCTTCTTCGTCCCCTACACGCCCGACGACTTCACCCCCGAGCAGGTACGCCAGCGCCTCCGCACGAACTCGCGGGCCCAGATGCCCTCGATCGCCGTGCACGAGGCCTACCCGGGGCATCACTGGCACCTGTCGTACATGGCGGGCAATCCGCGTACTGCCAGGAAGGTCTTCCGCACCCCGTACTTCACCGAGGGCTGGGCCCTGTACGTCGAGAAGCTCCTGCACGAGCAGGGCTACTTCGACACCCCCGCCACCGAGCTGGCCCACCTGGACTGCCGGATCTTCCGCGCCGCCAGGATCGTCGTGGACACCGCGCTGCACTGCGAGGACATGTCGATCGAGGAGGCGGAGACGTTCATGGCGACCAGAGCGTCGCTGTCGCCGGGCACCGCTCAGGGCGAGGTGAACCGCTACTGCGCGTGGCCCACGCAGGCGCCCTCCTACCTCACGGGCGCGATCGAGATCGACCGCATCCGGGAGTCGTTCCAGGGGTCGCTGAAGGAGTTCCACGACCGGATCGCCGGGTCGGGCGGGCTGCCGCTGGGCCTGGCGGAGCAGGCGGCGCTCTCATAGGCGACGAGGGAACGTCGGGGGGTTCAGCGCGCGCTCGATCACCGCGTTGAGCTGCTCGTTCGTGAGGACGGCCGGCTTGCCCACGCTGAGCCCCCGGACGTAGACCTCGCACAGCCACTCCAGCAGCCGGGTGGCCTCGAACGCCTCCTCCAGCGTCGCCCCGACGGTCACCCCGCCGTGGTTGGCCATCAGGGCGGCCTTCTTGCCCTCCATCGCCGCCCGGACGTTGGCGGCCAGCTCGGGCGTGCCGTACGTGGCGTACTCGGCGACCTTGACCACGCCGCCGAGCAGCAGCGCGTTGTAGTGCACCGGCGGCAGCTCGGTCATCGTGGTGGCCACGATCGTGCCGAACACCGAGTGCGTGTGCACGATGGCCTTGGCGTCCGTGGTCGCGTAGACGGCCAAATGCATGGGGGTCTCGCTGGACGGCTGCAGGTCGCCCTCGACGAGGTAGCCCTCGACGTCCACGACCGGGCACATCTCCGGGGTCAGCCGGTCGAGCGCCGCCCCGGAGGGGGTGACCGCGACCAGATCCCCCTCGCGCACGCTCAGGTTGCCGGACGTGCCGATGACCAGGCCGAGCTCGACCGCACGCCGGCCGTACTCGCACAACTGCTCGCGCAGGCTCATGCGTCGGCAATGTAGTCGGTCGTCCGAAATACATCAATGGTCACAAACGATCCAGCGCTTGGAGCATGAGGCGCTCGACGTCGACGCGCTTGAGCCGGCCAGGGTAGAGGAGCAGGTGCAGGCTGAGGCCGTCGACCAGGGCGAGCAGGTGCTCGGCGAGGTCGTCCAGGTTGTCCTCGGTGCGCAGCTCACCCGCCGCGCGGGCCTGAGCCAGCAGGTCGCGTACGGCGGCGCGCAACTCGTCCGCCTCCGTGCGCTGGACCTCGGCCAGGCGCTCCGAGGCCAGGCTGCGGCTCCAGAAGCTGACCTCCAGGCGCGACTCCTGGGTGCGCTCGGCGTCCAGCGGCAGGTTGTCCAGCAGCAGCTCGCGCAGCGCGGCCAGCCCCGTCGCGCCCTCGACCTTGCGGGTCAGCCGGTCGCGGATGCGCTGGTGCGACTGGCGCAGCGCCGACAGCAGGATCTCGTCCTTGTCGGCGAAATAGTGGGCGAGCACGCCGTTGGAGTATCCGGCCTCCTTGGCGATGGCCCGCGTGGTGGCGGCGTCGATGCCGTCCCTGACGATCAGCCGGCGGGCGGCTGACAGGACCTCGCGCCGGCGCTCGTCGTGATCGACGATCTTGGGCATCGGCTCCTCCATTGACTTTTTATTCGGACGTCTGTCTATTTAGACTATGACCGTCGCCACCGTCGGCGTCCACATCGTCGACATTCTCGCCAGGCCCATCGATCACATCCCCGAGGGCCAGGACACCGTACTGGTGGAGCAGATCCGCCTCACCGCCGCCGGCGCCGCCGCCGGGACCGCCGTCGACCTGGTCAAGCTGGGCAACCCCGTGATCACCATGGGAGCCGCCGGCGACGACGAGCTGGGCGACTTCCTGGTGGCGGTGCTCGCCAAGCGCGGCGTCGACGTCTCGCGCCTCGTGCGCCGGACGGGCGAGCAGACGGCCGCGTCGATCCTGCCCATCAGGCCCGACGGCGGGCGGCCCAGCTTCCACGTGCCGGGGGCCAACCTCAGCGTGACGTACGCGGACCTCGACCCCGAGGTGCTGCGCGGCGTGCGGGCGATCCACCTGGGCGGGATGGACGTCACCTTCGGCCTCGGTGACCCGGCGTTCTTCGCCCTCCTGGACGAGGTACGCGCGTCCGGCACCGTCATTACCATGGACCTCCTTTCGGAGATGCCCGACTTATTGGGAATGGCCCGCGCTTTCCTGCCGCACGTGGACTACGTGCTGCCGAACGAGTCGCAGGCCCTCCTCATGACCGGCGCCTCCGACGTCGGCGAGGCCGCCCGGGCCCTGCTGGCCGACGGGCCGCGCGGCGTGCTCGTCACGCTGGGGGCGGCGGGCAGCCTGGTGGTCACCCCGGAGGGCGCGGAGACGGTGCCCGCACTCAAGGTAGACGTCTCGGACACGACCGGCTGCGGGGACGCGTACTGCGCGGGGTTCCTGACGGGCCTCCTGCACGGGCAGGATGTGCTGACCGCGGCCCGCTGGGGCACGGCCACCGCCGCCCGCGTCGCCACCGGGCTCGGCTCGGACGCCGGCCTCATCGATCTCGACTCGACTCTAAGGACTCTCGGATGACCGACGCAGAACTCCGTCAGCGCGCACTGAAGGTCGTCCCCGGCGGCATGTACGGCCACCTCAACGCCGCCCTCTTCGCCCCCGGCTTCCCGCAGTTCTTCGAACGCGGCGAGGGCTGCCGCCAGTGGGACGTGGACGGTCGCGAGTACATCGACTTCATGTGCAGCTGGGGCCCGGTCGTGCTCGGCCACCGCCACCCGCGCGTGGAGGAGGCCGCCGCCCGGCAGGCCGCGCTCGGCGACTGCCTCAACGGCCCCGGCCCGATCATGGTGGAGCTGGCCGAGCTGCTGGTGGACACCGTGCCCAGCGCCGACTGGGCGATGTTCTCCAAGAACGGCACCGACGCCACCACGCAGGCGCTCATGGTCGCCCGCGCCGCCACCGGCCGGACCAAGGTCCTGATGGCGCACGGCGCCTACCACGGGGCGGACCCCTGGTGCACGCCCTCCCTGGCGGGCACGACGCCCAACGAGCGGGCCGACCTGGTGGAGTTCACGTACAACTCACTCAAGTCCTTGGAGGCCGCGGCGGCGACCGTGGAGGGCGACGTGGCGGCGATCATCGTGACGCCGTTCAAGCACGACTCGTTCGAGGACCAGGAGCTGGTGGAGCCCGCCTTCGCGCGGGGCGCCCGCGCCCTGGCCGACCGGCTCGGGGCCGCGCTGGTGATCGACGACGTGCGGGCCGGGTTCCGGGTCGACCTGCGGGGGTCCTGGGAGCCGTACGGGGTGCGGCCCGACCTGACCGCCTGGTCGAAGGCCATGGCGAACGGCTATCCGATCGCCGCCGTCACCGGCACGGACGCGCTGCGCGGACCGGCTCAGACGCTGTACTCGACGGGCTCGTTCTGGTTCTCGGCGGTCGCCATGGCGGCGGCCAAGGCGACCATCGAGACGCTGCGCGACACGGACGGCATCGGCGCCATGGAACGCGCGGGCACGCAGCTCCGCGAGGGGCTTTACGCGCAGGCCAAGTCCCACGGGTTCGTGGTGAACCAGACGGGGCCCGTCACGATCCCGTGGCTCAGCTTCGACGGGGACGCCGACCTCTCCGTCGCGATGTGGTGGAGCGACGCCTGCCTGCGGCACGGGGTCTACCTGCACCCGTGGCACAACTGGTTCATGTCGGCCGCGCACACGGAGGCCGACGTGGCCAGGGCGCTGGAGGGCACGGACCAGGCGTTCGCGGAGACCCGTGCCCACTTCGGCTAGGCGGCGGTGAGCTTGCTGATCTCGGCCACGACGGACGGCCAGAGCGGGCGCGGCAGGTCGTGGCCCATGCCCGGGTAGGTCACCAGCCGGGCGCCCGGCACGGCCGCGGCCGTGGCCTGGCCGCCCGCGACCGGGACGAGCTGGTCCGCCTCACCGTGCAGCACCAGCGTGGGCACCCGCACCCCGGCGAGCCCCGTCGTGCGGTCGCCCGAGGCCATGATGGCGGCGAGCTGGCGGGCTGTCCCGCCGGGGTCGAAGCAGCGGTCGAACGCGAGTCCGGCCAGCAGGGTGATCCGCTCGCGGTCCAGCTCGTATCCGGGCGAGCCGATGACCGACCAGGTCCGCACCGCCTGGGCCTGGACCGCGTCGCGGTCGGCGGGGGGCGCGGCCATGAGGGTGGCGAGCGCGGCCTCGGTGGGCGGGGCCGCCGACGGGCCGGGAGTGGACATGATCGAGGTCAGGGTCAGCACCCGGTCCGGGTGGCGGATGGCCAGCGCCTGGGCGATCATGCCGCCCATCGACGCCCCGACCACGTGGGCGGCCGGCCAGCCCAGCGCGTCCATGAGTCCCGCCGAGTCGTCGGCCAGGTCGTCCAGCAGATACGGCGAGGGCGTCCCCATCGCGGGAACGCCCTTGTCGTAGAAGTGTGTGGAGAGACCGGCGTCGCGGTTGTCGAACCGTACGACGTGGTGTCCCTGGTCCGCCAGCAGCGCGCAGAGCCCTTCATCCCAGTGGATGAGCTGCGCGCCGAGCCCCATGATGAGGAGCAGGGGGCGCCCCTCGTGCGAGCCGAAGCTCTCGTAGGCGATTTCGATGCCGTTCGCGGCTACGCGGGTGGTCACGAGGACCAGAATGACATTCTGGTCCAGGTCAGTAAAGTTCAGCCCTTGAGAAGATTGCGAACGCGGTCGCTGGCGAGCACCACGCCGCCGCCCACCGCGGCCACGGCGCTGGCCACGACGGCGCCCGTGCCGGCGCTCCACTCTCCGGCCGCGCGCGCCGGCGGCGGCACGGCCACACCGGCCGCCGGGGGCTCAGCCGGGTTGTTGTCACGCTCGGACCAGGCGCCGGTCGAGAACGGGACCGGGTAGTTCTTCTTGCCGGGACCGTTGCCCCACTTGGTGATGACGTAGTCGACCTTGATGTGCCCCTGGCCGCCGACGCCGTCGACGCCGAGCGTCTCCATGTTGAACGAGCCGCCGGTCAGCTCCGCGAACGTCTTGCCGTCCAGGTCGAGCATGACGCCGTTGTTGGAGGGCACGCCCGGGCCGCGGTCGCCGACGAAGAAGGGCAGCTTCTTGCCGTCGTGAATCACGTATCCCTCGGTCATGAGCGGCCAGCTCGGGCTGGCGGCCAGACCTTTCTGCATGGGCTTGCCACTGGCGGGCAGACCGGTGTCCCCGGCGCGGCCGGAGGAGTCGTCCCAGAAGTACGAAGCGGTGGTCGAGCCCTTGAGCAGGACCTTCTCGTCCGTGTTGGAGTCGGCGTGGGCCGCGGTGCCGGCGATGGTGAGCGCGCCGACGGTGGAGGCGGTGAGCAAAGCGAGGGTACGCAGGCAAGATCGTGCAGACATGAAAAGTACAGTCCTTCGCGAGGGGGCAGGGAGGTTGCGCTCACTTGAAAAAGGGCGTAGCAGGGCAAAGCACCTGACAGGGGAATAGCTACGCGGAGCGCGAAACGAGCCTGAGGAAGGGACCGCTCAGAGGGCGGTCGTCATCACGCTGTATGGATGTGCTACGTGATCATTCAAGTTGTGCATTCGTCCTCTCCATCTCGCCTACCGGGTTAGCTGACGGGTTCGGACGTGGAGATGCCCTACCGACACGTGGTCGGATTCACCCCAGGGAGGTGGGTCCCCGGCTCCCGAGTGCTCGGGATTCGGCGCCAGCCGGCTGGTCCCTTTGGGGTAAGGTCCACGCCACCGGCTGGTAAGTGGGCATCACTCTAACCACGTATTCCGGACAAACACAAACAGTTCGTCATGAATCGGTGTAAAGATCTACCTGCCTCCGGCATAGAGAAAGGGGGCACGGCATTGCCGTACCCCCTTGAAATTCCCGGCCTCAGCCGCCGCTTTTGCGCCTGAACGATCTTTTACTCGCAGCCGGACCATGCGTCCCGTGGATCTTCGATGGGTCGCCGCCCTTGCCACCCGCGCCCGAGTCCGCGTGCTGGTTACGCTTGCGCTCCAGCGCCTCGCGGAACTTGCGCTTCATCTCGTCCTCGGGAGTCTCGCTGACTTCCGGCTCCGGTGTTTCCGCCATGAGGACCTCCATGGTGTTGGGGACTATCACAGCTTCGCATGGCGCCGCTTATGACGCGAAACTGGCCTCAACCCTGTTCTGCGGCGTGGCGGGCACCTCCAGTCGCCTGGCCGGCATCGCCACCAGCGCGATCAGGGCGAGCAGCGCCCCCGCCACCCCCAGCGACGGGATGACCGCCGCCGCGGCGGAGGCGTGCGCGGCGGCCAGGCCGTGCACGGGCGCGTCCGCCGTGACCGTCGAGGTGTAGAGGGTGCCGCCGACGGCCAGCGCCACGGAGCCGCCGATCTGGCGGAAGAAGGTCAGGTTCGCGGAGGCGACGCCGATGTACTGCGGCTCGACGGACTGCTGGGAGGCCACGGTCAGGCCGGACAGCATCGGGCCCATGCCCAGCCCGATCAGCAGCATCCAGCCGGCCAGCAGCAGCCCGTCGGTGTGCGCGGTCAGGTTCAGGCAGAGCAGGGTGCCCGCGACGAGCAGGAACGGGGAGGCGACCAGCCACGGCTTGTAGACCCTGGTCCTGGACATGAGCGCACCCATGACGACGCTGCCCAGGACCATGGCCAGCGTCATCGGGTAGATCCTCAGCCCGGACTCGGTGGCGCTGACGCCGAGGGACTGCTGGAAGTAGCGCGGCAGGAACACCACACCGGCGTACATGCAGAAGGCCGTGAAGAAGGACGTGACGTTCACGAGCGTGTAGGTGCGGTTGCCGAACAGGTGCATGGGCATGATCGGGCTGGCCGCCCGCCTCTCGACCAGCACGAACACCGCCAGCAACGCGGCCGCGAGCACGATCGGCCCGGCCACGGAGGCGTCGGTCCAGGTGTTGCCGTCCAGGCCCTTCTCCGTCAGGCCCAGCAGCAGCGCGCTGATGGCCACGGTGAAGACCGCGATGCCCGCGTAGTCGGGGCGCCCGCCGCCGCCCACGCCCGGCCGGTTCGGCAGGCGGCGCGCGACGATCGCGATCAGCACGAGGCCGATCGGCACGTTCACGTAGAAGGCCCACCGCCAGGTCGCGTGGTCGGTGAACAACCCGCCCAGGAACGGCCCGGCCAGGTACGTCAGGCCCATCACGCCGCCGAGCGCGCCCTGCACGCGGGCGCCGTTCGTACCCGGAGGGAACATCTCCATCACCAACGCCATCGACAGCGGCAGCAGCGCGCCCGCGCCGAGCCCCTGCAGCGCGCGGAACGCGATGAGCTGCGGCATGTCCTGCGCCGCCCCGCACAGCGCGGACCCGGCCACGAACACCACCATCCCGATCAGCAGCAGCGCCTTCCTGCCGTGCTGGTCGGAGAGCCGGCCGTAGAGCGGCACGGTCACCGTCGAGGTGAGCAGGTACGCCGTCACCACCCAGACGTAGAGCGTCGTGCCGCCCAACTCGGCCGTGATCCGCGGTAACGCGGTGCCGACGATCGTCTGGTCGAGCATCGCCAGGAACATCCCGCCGAGCACCGCGAGCAAGAGGAGCCCTTGAGGCTTCATGTCATCATTCACATGTGAAGACTGATATGTAAGCCCTGACATGTCAAGTCTTCGATATGCTGGCGCGCATGTCCCTTCGGATCGCGCTTCTCGGGCTGCTCGAGGCTGTGGGCCCGGCGAGCGGGTATGACCTGGCCAAGAAGTTCGAGCACTCGCTCAACCACGTGTGGCAGGCCGGGCACACGCAGATCTATCCCGAGCTGGTGAAGATGGCGGCCGACGGCCTGGTGGCGGCCTCGTCGGAGGGCGCGAGGGGACGCAAGATCTACACGATCACCCCCGAGGGGGCGCGGGAGCTGCACACGTGGCTGGTGGAGCACGAGCCCGTCTTCGTCGTACGCAACGAGACCGCGCTGCAGGCGTTCCTGCTGCCGCTGCTGTCCACGGAGGAGGCGATCGCGGTGGTCGAGCGGATCAAGGCAGGGTACGAGGCACGGCTGGCGGTCCTCGACTGCCGGCCCGCCGGCGTGGTCGGCCACTACGCGCACCGGCTCGGGCTGGCCCAGGTCCGCACCGGCATCGAGTGGGCCGAGGAGACCCTGGCCGCCCTCAGGAGCCGCTGAGCCCCGCCCGCTCAGGTAAAGGGGAACCACTCCGTTCCTGGTGTTGCGTTGGAGCGGCCCAGGAAATAGACCCCGCATGCCCGCCACGATCGCCACGTCCGCAGTCGCGTCATGAGTCTCCTCGGCCGCGATCTGGCGATGGACCTCGGGGGCTCCCGCACGCGGATCTACGTCAGGGGCAAGGGCATCGTGCTCGACGAACCCTCCGCGGTGACGATCGACGGCCGTACCGGCAAGGTCATCGGGTACGGCGCGGACGCGACGGGCGAGGAGATCTGCTGGCCGGTCAGCGGCGGTCTGCCGGCCGACGGCGACCTCGCCCTGCGGATGGTCAAGCACTTCCTGGGCAAGGTGCACCGGCGCCCGCTCGCCAGGCCACGCCTGATCATGGCGCTGCCCGACGGCTCCACGCCGATCGAGCGGGCCACGCTGCGCGACGTGGCGTACGAGGCGGAGGCCAGGCAGATCCGGCTGATCCCGCACTCGCTCGCGGCGGCGCTCGGCGCGGGCCTGCCGGTCCGCGACTACGTGGGCGGCATGGTGATCGACATCGGGCGCGACTCCGCCCGGATCGCCGTGCTCTCCGGCGGGGAGGCCGTGGCCACGACGGCGGTCCCGGGCGGCGGCCGGGCCGTGGACCGGGCCATCGCCCGCCTGGTCGAGCACGAGCACGGCCGCACGATCGACGAACGCGAGGCGGAGGCGGCCAAACACCAGGCCGGCGCCGACGGGAATCCCGTTACCGTACGCGCCAGAGACCCCGAAACCGGTCAGGAGCACGACGTGCGGCTGCCCGTGGAGCGGATCCGGGAGGCGGCCGGTCCGGCGATCGAGTCCATCGTGTGGGCGGCGAGGGAGACCGTCGAGCGCTGCCCCGCCGAGCTGATCGGCGACCTCGGGGAACGCGGCGTGGTGCTGGTGGGGGGCGGCGCGCTGCTCGCGGGGCTCGCGCAGCGGCTGCGGGAGTCCCTGGGCATGCCGGTACGGCGGGCGGAACGGCCGCTGGAGTGCGTGGCGCTCGGCCTCGGCACCTGCGTGGACGACCTGGGACTGCGTGCCCGGCTCCGCCGGCGCCGTTGATCATTCTGTTTTCGCCTTTTGGTGGAGGGCCCCGGACGATCTCGGATATGGTCCGATCGTGCGCGCCTGCCGTCACGGCTTATCCGCGGCGCTCCTCTGCGTCGCGGCGATGACGGCCTGCACGGCGGCGGCCGAGCTGCCCACACTCGAAGACGCCGCCCGGCAGCTCGACTCCGACGGCGGCGCCCTGCTCGGCTCCGCCGACCTCCGGCTGTCGACCGAGTCGCCGGTGGACGACGACTCGTGCGTGCCGGGGCAGGTGCGGCGGTACTTCCGCGCCGAGAGCGACCTCGCCTCCGCCTCCTCGGGGCTGCTGGATCTGCTCCAGGAGATGGGGTACGACAAGGTGGTCGACGACCTGGACCTGCGGGATGGGGATCAGGACGTCTCCGTGCTGCGCAATCCCGAGACACGGCTGACGTTCGAGCTGACCGTGCTCTCCGGCGACCGGCCCGGCGTCCGGGTCATCGGCAAGACCACCTGCTACGCCACCGACTGACACCGCCCGGCCCCTTGGGTCCGCCGCCGGAAGCGCCTCAGGGGGTGGACAGGGCCTCGGTCGGGGAGAGGCGGGAGGCGCGGATGGCGGGGTAGAGGCCGGCCGCGGCGCCGATGGCCAGGGTGGCGGCCAGGCCGCCGACGGTGGCCCAGGCCGGGACCACGGAGGGCCAGCCGCTGTACAGCGCGTACCCCATCGTGACCCCCGTCCCCAGCAGGATCCCCCCTCCCCCGCCAAGCGCCGACAGAAGCAGCGACTCCGCCAGGAACTGGGTGCGGATCTGCCCCCGGGTGGCCCCGAGCGAGCGGCGGAGGCCGATTTCGGCGCGGCGTTCCAGCACCGAGATGACCATCGTGTTGGCCACCCCCACCCCGCCCACGAGCAGGGCCACCGCCCCCACTCCCAGCAGGAGGTTGGCGAACGCCTGGCTGGTCGCCTGCTTGGCGGCCAGGGCGTCGGACGGGCGGGAGACGTCCACCTCGTTGGGCGCCTCCGGGTTGGCGGTGCCGGCCAGCACCTGGCGTACGGCCTCCAGCTTGGACTCCTCCGAACGGGTGTAGAGCGTGGTCGGGTGCCCGTCGAAGCCCAGCCTGGACTCCGCCACCGGCCAGCCCACCAGGACGCCGCTGTCCAGTTCGGTGGCGAGCGCCACCGGGTTCATGACCCCGACGACCGCGAAGCGGACGCCGCCGATCACGACCTGCGTGTCGGGCCCGATCGAGCCCACGCCGAGCCGCTGGGCGGCGGAGGAGCCGAGCACGGCGGCCGGGTAGCGTTCGGTGGCGGTGTTGAGCCAGGTCCCGCTCCGCAGCGTCGCGCCGACGGTGGCGGGCAGGTCGAGGCGGGCCGCGTACGTGGTCATGCCGCCGGTCTGGGCCTCGGGGATCTCCTCCGACCGGTAGACCTTGGCCTCGCTTATGCGCCCGATCGACGAGGCCGCCTGGACGGGGCCGATCCGTTCGATCATCGCCTCCGCGTCCTTCGGCATCTGCGCGGCCTCGCCCATGAGCGTGGTGCCGGACGAGACCGTGAGCAGGTTGGTGCCGAGCGCGGAGAGCGTACGGTCCAGCTCGGCGCCCGACGAGGATGACAGCCCGACCACGCTGACCATGGCCGCGATGCCGATGGCGATGCCGAGCGCCGACAGGAAGGCCCGCAACGGTCGTGTGCGCAGGCCGACCGCCCCGACGCGCATCACGTCGCGGGGCCGCATCCTGGCCGGGGACAACTTCGGCCGGGCCACCTCCACGACGGCCATCACACCGCCTCCAGCGGGACCCGCGCGCTGTCGGAGATGATCCGGCCGTCGCGCATCCGCACCTGCCTGGGCAGGCTGGCGGCGATCTCCCGGTCGTGCGTGATGATCACGATGGTGGTGCCGCTCTCGTTCAGCTCGTGCAGCAGCTCCATCACCCCCGTACCCGACACCGAGTCCAGGGCCCCGGTCGGTTCGTCGGCGAGGAGCAGCGGCGGTTCGCCCGCCACCGCCCTGGCGATGGCCACGCGCTGCCGTTCGCCGCCGGACAGCTCGTGCGGCTCGTGGTCCATCCGGTGCCCGAGCCCCACCCGTTCGAGCGCCTTGGCCGCGCGGCGGCGCCGCTCCGACCGGCTCAGGCCGGTGTAGACGAGGCCGTCGGCCACGTTGTCCAGCGCCGGGACCTTCGCGGCGAGGTGGAACGACTGGAACACGAACCCGATCGTGGTCGCCCGCAGCGCCGACAGCTGGTTGTCGGAGAGCTTGGAGACGTCGTACCCGTCGATGTGGATGGTCCCCGAGGTGGGCCGGTCGAGGGTGCCGACGACGTTGAGCATCGTCGACTTGCCCGAGCCGGACGGCCCGACGATGGCGATCAGCTCGCCGTGCTCGATGCGCAGCGACACCGACCGCAGCGCCGCCACCCCGCCGGGGTACGTCCTGGACACGTCCGTCAGCGCGATCATGGGGTACGTCATTTCGGCATCCCCACGGTCATGCCCTCGGTGAGCCCGTCACCGCTGACCTCGACCCGTCCCCCGGCGAACAGTCCCGTCTCGACCTTGATGTAGCGGGACCTGCCCCCTTCGACGATCTCCAGGCCGTAGCCGCCCTCCTGCAGCGCCACCAGCGCCGCGACCGGCACGGTCAGCACGTTCTTGCGCTGGGAGGCCGTGAACGTCACGTCCACCGCCGCCTTGTCCAGCCCCTTGGCGGACTTGGACTCGCCGATCGAGACCAGCGCCTCGACCCGGGTCTCCGGCTCGGCGTTCTGGCCCTCGCCCGGCTTGACGACCGTGGCCACCTCGGTGACCTTGCCCCGTACGTTCTTGCCGTCCGGCAGCGTGACCTCGACCTTGGCGCCCTTCTTGGCCATCCGCTGGTCCTCGGCCTCCAGCTCGACCGTGACCACCTTGGACGTGCCCGTATATGTCATGATTTTCTGCCCGGGGGCGGCCGGCTGGCCCTCCTCGGACTCCAGGCTCTCCACCCGTACCTTGCCGGGGGCGAAGACGACCCGGCCCAGCTCGACCACGCCCGTCTCGTCCAGGCCGCGGTCCTCCTGCCACTCCTTGACGGCCTCGGCCGTGTCGTAGGTGTACTCGTCGTCGACCGTGAAACCGTCGTAGCCGAGCTTCTTGAGGTTGCGCTCAAGGTTCTCGACGTCCTTGCCCTCCACGCCGATCTTGAGGTCGCGGTAGGCGGGCGTGTCGCCGTACAGGAGCATGACCGGCTGGTTGTCCACCCGGTACAGCGACCGGCCGCGGGTGATCTGGGCGCCGCTGTCGGGCAGCCAGGTGATCGTGCCGGGCTTCCTGCTCATCGCCGTGGTCACGGGGCCGTAGCCGAGCTCGCCGTCGGCGTCCCTGGTGTCGTTCAGGGTCTGCCTGGTCACCGCGGTGGTGGCCGGGGGCAGGGCGGTGGCCGACCGGGTGGGGCCGGCGCCGCCCTTCAGCAGGCCGGCGCTGTTGACCGCCACGAACCCGCCGCCCGCGGCGACGAGCGCGATCAGGAGCCCGGCGACCACCTTGCCCCGGC
>NZ_JBSFTC010000101.1:0-35020 GCF_053590415.1 Nonomuraea sp. NPDC003201 | reverse complement strand
CGATCGTGCTGTCGACCCTGGCGGTCTTCATGGAGCTGCGCCTGCGCCCGTTCCCCGGCCTGACGCTGGCGGAGGCGGCCTCCGGGCCGTACACGCTGACGATGCTGAGCTGGATCGGCCTGATCACGCTCCCGTTCGTGCTGGTCTACCAGGGGTGGACGTACTGGGTGTTCAGGAAGCGCGTCCGGGTGGAGGGCACCCTCCTCACGCACGGCTAGGTGACAGGGGCGCCGCCGAGGTAGAGGCGGCCGAGCCGGGGATCGGCGGCCAGCTCGCGGGCGGGGCCGGAGATGTGGACCCGGCCGAGGTCGAGCACGCAGCCGACGTCGGCCATCTCCAGCGCCCGGCGCGCGTTCTGCTCCACCAGCAGCACGGCGACGCCCGTACGGCGCATCAGGTCGATCTGGTCGAAGACCACCTGCGTGTTACGCGGGTCGAGCCCCATCGACGGCTCGTCCAGCAGCACCACGGAGGGCTCCAGCATGAGCGCCCGCGCGAACTCCACCTGCTTCTGCTGCCCGCCCGACAGCAGCCCGGCCATGCTCCCCCACCGCTCGCCCACCACGGGGAACAGCTCCTTGACCGCCTCCATCCGGGCCTGGAGCTTCGAGGAGTCGCGCACGGTGAAGCCGCCGAGCCGCACGTTCTCGGCCACGGTCATCTCGCGGAACACGCTGTGCCCCTGCAGCACGTGGGCGAGCCCGCGCCCGAGCAGGCGCTGCGGCGACAGGCCCGTCACGTCCTGGCCGGCCAGCAGGACCCGCCCCGACCGGGGCGCGAGCAGCCCGCTGGCGACCTTGAGCGCGGTGGACTTGCCCGCGCCGTTCGGCCCCACCAGGCAGACGACCTCGCCGGCGCGCACGGTGACGGTCAGGCCGCGCAGCACCGGCGCGGCCCTGCCGTAGCCTGCCTCGACGTCTTCCAGTGCCAGGACGGTCTCAGACACCGAGGTACGCCTCCAGAACGCGCGGGTCGTCCCGCACCTCGGCGGGCGGGCCCGCCGCGATCGGCGCTCCCCGGTCGAAGACGATCACGTGGTCGCACATGCCCATCACCATGTCCATGTTGTGCTCGACGACGAGGAACGTACGGCCCTCCGCGTTGAGGTCGCGTACGAGCGAGACGATCCGGTCGATCAGCGCCGGGTTGACCCCGCCCGCCGGCTCGTCCAGCAGCACCAGCTCGGGCTCGGCCATGAGGACGGCGGCCAGCTCCAGCAGCTTCTGCTGGCCGTAGGACAGGTCGCGGGCCTCGGCGTCCTCCAGGTGCTCGATGCCCATGCGCCGCAGCCAGTGCCGGGCCCGCTCGACCTCGCCCTGGTCCCGCAGCCCGGCCAGCAGCTCGCGCAGGCGGGTGCGGCGGACGGCGACCAGCATGTTCTCCAGCACGGTCAGGCGCGGGAAGACGCGGCAGAGCTGGAAGGTGCGGCCGATGCCGGCGTGCGCGATGCGGTGCGGCGAGTGGCGGGTGATGTCGCGGTCGCGGTAGAGCACCCGGCCGGAGTCCGGCTTGATCATGCCGGTGACGATGTTGAAGAACGTGGTCTTGCCGGAGCCGTTGGGCCCGATCAGGCCGTTGATCCTGCCCTCCTGGAGCTCGACGCTCGCGCCGTCCACGGCGAGCACCCCGCCGAACGCCCTGGTCAGTCCCTCGGTGCGCAGCGAGCTCATCGGGCCACCCCCTGGAGGCGTTGTTCGGCCGTCTCGTCCGGGATGGAGGGCCCGGCGCGCCTCCTGGTGAGCCGGGCGAGGATGCCGTCCGGCATGAACAGCACGACCAGCACGAGCAGCAGGCCCGTCGCGGTCAGGTGGATCTGCGTCTCACCCAGCGCGATCAGGAAGTACTCGCCCGCCGGGGCCACGATGAGCGCCCCGAGCAGCGGCCCGAACAGGTGCCTGACCCCGCCGAGCAGGCTCATCAGCACCATGTACGACCCGATGAGGATGGAGAAGACGAAGATCGGGTCGAGGCTGCCGAACCAGACCGCGTAGAGCCCTCCGGCGAGCGACACGAACAGGGCCGACAGAGCGAAGGCCGTCACCTTGTACGCCCCCGTCGGCACCCCCAGGGACTCGGCCTTGTCCTCGTCCTCCCTGATCGCCCGCAGGCCGGCGCCGAACCGGGAGCGCGAGACGTACCACCAGGACAGCAGCGCGAGCCCGAGCAGCGCCAGGAACAGGTAGAAGAACACGATGTGCGTCTGCCCCCGGTGCAGGTCGGGGAAGGGCGAGGGGATCTGCAGCCCGGTGGAGCCGCCGGTGAGCGAGCGCCAGCCCTGCACGACGAGGTTCATCATCGACACGAGCGCGATCGACACGATCACGAACGACGCGCCGCGCACCCGCACGGCCGCGACGCCGACGAACACGGCGAACGCCGTCACGGCGACAGCCGACATCAGCAGGGCCGCGACCCACGGCACGCCCAGGCGGACGATCAGCAGGCCGGTCCCGTACGCGCCGAGGCCGAAGAACGCCGAGTGGCCGAGGGAGACGTATCCGGTGAAACCGCCCAGCAGGTTCCAGGACGTGGACATGGCGGCGTACATGACGGTCAGCGCGCCCGCGTACACGAGGTAGTAGTTGGGGACCAGCCACGGATAGGCCAGCGCCAGGCTGGCGACCAGCAGCGGGATGCCTCTAGAAGCGATGCGCAAGGCGGCCTCCGAAGAACCCCTGGGGGCGCGCGAGCAGCGTCAGGAAGAGGAAGACGTAGAACATCATCGTGGCCCAGGTGGCGTCCACGGTCACCAGCACGAGGCCCTCGACCACGCCGAGCAGGACGGCCGCCAGCGCCGCGCCGATCACGCTCCCCAGCCCTCCGACCACGATGATGGCCATGAGCTTGCCGATCCACACCCAGTGCGAGGCGGGGAAGAACGGCGTGATGAGCGCCAGCACGGTGCCGCCGACGGCCGCGGTGGCGAGGCCGACGCCGAAGCCGTACCCGGCGACCCGCTCGGTCTGGACGCCGACCAGCCGGGCGGCCTCCCGGTGCTGGATGGTGGCCCGCAGCGCCTGCCCGAACCGGCTCCTCACCAGCACCGCGAACAGCACCGCGAGGGTGAGCGCCGCGACGAAGAAGGCGATGATCTTGTCGTACGGGAGGTGCACGCCGCCGATCGTCAGCGACTTGGTCGCGTACTCCATGCTGACCGACTTGTAGGACCCGGTGTAGATCGTCCCGAGCAGCCCCTCGATCGTCAGCGCAATCCCGAACGTCAGCAGCACCGACATCATCGCCAGGTTGTCCGGCGCCAGCCGCGCGACGAGCAGCCGCTGCACCGCCACGCCCAGCGCGAAGAAGAGCGGCACGGTGACGGGCAGCGCCAGGAACGGGTCCACGCCGAACGTCGTGTGCACGGTGTAGGTCAGATAGGCGGCCAGGAACAGGAACGCGGGGTGGGCCACCATGACCACCCGCATCACCCCGAAGTACAGCGACAGGCCGGAGGCCAGCAGCGCGTAGAGGCCTCCGGTCAGCACGCCCAGGGCCAGCCCCTGCAGGAGCAGGCTCACCATGGTTTCTTCGGGTAGACGAGGTCGGCCGTCTTGGCCTGCTCGGGGAGCACGATCTCGACCTTTCCGCCGACGTACTGCTGGATCATGTGCGCCTGTTCGGGCCTGCCCTGGTCGTCGAAGGAGAGCTTGCCCACGACCGTGTCGAACGTGCCCTGCCTGATGTGGTCGGCCAGCTTGTCCTGGCACTCCTTGGTGGCGTCGACGCACTTGGCGGCGTTCACGGCGGCCTCGACGACCTGGCCGACGGTGAAGCCGTTGGCGGTGTCCTCGTTCGCCTCGCCGTTGAACATCTCCTTGTGGCGTTTGATCATCTCCTGGTTGCCGGTGAAGGTGGCCGTGGCCGACCAGCCGACGGGCGAGATGATGCTCTCGGCCGCCCCCTTCACCGCGGCGGGGAACTCCGGCTCCGTCGGCCCCGTCGAGAACGCCGCCAGCTTGGGCTGCACCTTCAGCTCCTGCAGCGCGCGCACCAGGCCCACGGAGTCCTCGAACTGCGTGCCGCCCACCACGATGTCCGGCTTGGCCGCGGCGATCTTGGCGGCGATGGGCGAGAAGTCGGTGGTCTCGGGCGGGTAGACCTCGTCCACGACCGTCTTGATCCCGGCCGCGGCCAGCTTGTCCCGCAGCCCGTACGCGGTGCCCTGCGCGAACGGGTCGTCCAGGCTCGCGTACGCCGCCGTCTTCGGCCGCTTGTCGGCCGGCAGCTTGATGATGTAGTCGGCCAGGTAGTTGTAGTGGTCGCTCGCGATCGCCGGCGCCGCGTAGAACAGCCGCTTGAAGCCCTGCTCGAAGACCTCCTTGGCGGCCCCGGCCGGCTCCACGAACAGCATGTTGTACGACTCCGCGACCTTCGCCGCGGGGATCACCAGCCGCGACGAGAACGGTCCGAAGACCAGGTTGACCTTGTCCTGGGTGATGAGCGACTCGTAGTCGGAGCTGACCCGGTTGGGGTCGGAGGCGTCGTCGCGGAAGATCAGCTCGACCTTCCTGCCCAGCAGGCCGCCCTTGGCGTTCACCCGGTCGGCCCAGACCTGGTAGCCGTCCTTGATGCCGTTGCCGGGCTCGGCGAAGTCGCCCGTGAGCGGAAGGGAGATGCCGATCTTGACTGGACCCTGCTGCTGCCCCGCCGGCTGAGCCGTCCCCGGCTCGTCGGTCTTGGCGCAGGCGGTCAGGGCCAAAGCGCACATCGAAGTGATCGTCAGGCTCTTGAGAACTCTTGCCATCGAGGAAATCCCCCGTCAGAAGAGGCGCCACGAAAGCGCTTACGTAAGCGCTTTCGGTTACGATTACACGAGATCCAGCCCCGGACAAGGGGGGTTCTCAGCGCATGACCGAGCGATCCCATCCACCCCGCCTCGTCGACGTGGCCAAGGCCGCGGGGGTCTCGCTGGCCACGGCCTCCCGGGCCCTGACGGGCAGCAGCGGCGTGAGCGCCGAGGTCGCCGCCCACGTCCAGGCGGTCGCGTCCCAGGTCGGCTACGTGCCCAACAGCCACGCGCGGGCCCTGGCCGGCGGGCAGGCGTCCATGGTCGGGCTGATCGTCCACGACGTCGGCGACCCCTACTTCGGCGAGATCGCCAGGGGCGTGCTGCGCGAGACCGAGAGCCGCGGCTACATGGCGCTCATCAGCCAGACCGAGCGCGACCCGCGTGCCGAGCTGGCCCGGGTCCGGGCGTTGCGCGCGCACCGCGTGACCTCGATCGTGCTGGCCGGATCCGGCTACGTCGATGCGGCGACCGAGGCCGACATCGCCACCGAGGTGCGCTCGTTCACGGCGGCGGGCGGCCGGGTGGCCGTCATCGGCCGCCACCACCTGCCGGTGGACGCCGTGCTGCCCGACAACGCAGCCGGCGGCTCCACGCTCATGCACCACCTGCTCGACCTGGGCCACCGCCGCCTCGGCGTGCTCGGCGGCCCGGCCAACCTGACCACGGTGGAAGACCGGCTGGCCGGGCTGCGGGCGGCGCTGGCCGCTGCCGGGCTCGACTGGCGCTCGTTCCCCGTCGTGCACGGCGACTTCACCAGGGAGGGCGGCGCGGCCGCCACGGCCCGGCTGATGCGGGCCCACCCCGACCTGACGGCGGTGGTCGCGCTCAACGACCCGATGGCGGTGGGCGCACTGTCGTGGCTGCTCAACAACGGGCGCAGGGTGCCCGGGGAGATCTCGGTGGCCGGGTTCGACGACGTGCCGGTGGCGCGCGACGTCTATCCGGCGCTCACCACGATCAGGCTGCCCATGGTCGAGATGGGCAAGCAAGCGCTTGAGCTAGTTCTCAAGCCGCCCGCCTCGCGCCCGCGCCGCCGCCGCACCGCGCACGAGCTGGTCGTACGCGCCTCCACGGCCCCACCGCCGCCTTGACACCGGCTCACCGACCCTCTTGACAGCCGGATCTTCCGGGTTAGTTTCTTTACGGAAGCGCTTTCGGAAGCGCTTACGTTGAGCCATCCGGCGAGAGGATCCTGGATGTCAGCCTTTCGCACCCTCCTCCTGACGGCCGTGCTCGCGCTGGCCGTACCGATCCCCGCGCAGGCCGCCACCGCCACAGACGCACCGGACTGCGGCCCCGGCCAGGCCAAGGTGAAGCACGTCAACGACGGGCGCAACTGGGCTCCGGTGACGCCCGCCAAGTGGCAGTTCCCCGGCGACCAGGTGATCCTCGCCGAGGCCGGCGTCGCCCGCCCGGGCCCGCGCCGGCCCTTCGAGTACGCGGTGCTGAAGACGGGCCCCGAGTTCGGCTCGGTGCGGATCGACGCGCAGGTCCGCCTGGACACCCCGACCAGCGTCAGCAACCGCGACGTGATCATCGTGTTCGGCTACCGCTCGGACACGGAGTTCTACTACGTCCACCTCTCGCAGGACAACACCATCTACCCGCACAACGGGATCTTCGTCGTCAACAACGCGGACCGCCTGCGCATCGACGACCAGTGGAACGGCCAGGTGGGCGCGCCGCCCGCGGTCACCGACACGGCGTGGCACCGCGTCCGCGTCACCCACTGCGCCGAGACCGGCCGCATCGCGGTCTACATGGACGGCGCCACCACGCCGCTGATCACGGCCACCGACCGCACGTTCGCGTCGGGCCGGGTCGGCTTCGGCTCTTTCGACAACATCGGCAGGATGCGCGACATGACCGTCAAGGGCACCCCTGCCTGCGACGGCGCCGATCAATAGCCCTCGACTCCCCTGGTGGTGAACAGGTATGCCGAAAACCCTCCGGTGCCTGATCGCCGCGGTGCTGGTGACCGCGTTATGCGCGCCGCCGGCAGCCGCGCAGGCCGACCCGACCCCCGTCGACGACCCCATCCCCGAGAAGCCGACCGCCTCGGGGCTGACGCTGACGCTGGAGGAGTTCGCCTCGTTCCCTAAGACGGAGACGACTCCCGAGCCGACCGACGCCCGCCTGGTCCGCTGGGCGAGGATCAACTACCTGGGCGAGCTCCCCGACGGCTCGCGCCGCCTGTTCGTCAACGACCTCAACGGCAAGCTCTACTTCCTCGACAAGGGCCAGCCGCGCGAATACCTGGACGTCGGCGCCACCTTCGCGCCCGACTTCGTCTCCGGACGCGGCCTGGGCAGCGGGTTCGGCTTCGCCGCCTTCCACCCCGAATTCGCCAGGAACGGCAAGTTCTACACCGTGCACACCGAGTGGGGCAACGCGCTGACCACGAAGACCCCCGACCTGACGCCGCAGCCCAGCACCAGGTTCCACGGCGTCATCACCGAGTGGACGGCCACCGACCCGAAGGCGAACGTCTTCTCCGGCACCCGCAGGGAGGTGCTGCGGCTCGGCTTCAGCGGCCAGATCCACGGCATCCAGCAGATCGACTTCAACCCGACGGCCCGCAAGGGCGACAAGGACTACGGCCTGCTGTACGTCGCCGCCGGTGACGGCGCCCGCGGCGTGTCCAGCGACGACCCGCAGAACCTGGCCATCCCGCAGGGCAAGATCCTCAGGATCGACCCGGCCGGCACGAACGGCGCCAACGGCAGGTACGGCATCCCCGCCGCCAACCCGTTCGCCGGCCAGGCCGGCAAGCTCGGCGAGATCTACGCGTACGGCATGCGCGACCCGCACCGCTTCAGCTGGGACCCGCAGGCCGGCAACCGGCTGTTCCTCGGCCACATCGGCGAGCACGCCATCGAGGCCATCTACGACGTCGGCGCCGGCGACAACCTGGGCTGGAGCGAGCGCGAGGGCTCGTTCGTGTTCAACAAGTCCGACCGCTGCCACCTCTACACGCTGCCGGACGACGACGCGCAGTACGGCTACACCTACCCGGTGGCCGCCTACGACCACGACCCGCCGCCCGGACACTCCTGCACCTCCGACAGCGGCCACGCCGTCACCGGCGGGTTCGTCTACCGCGGGCAGAAGCTGCCGCCGCTGTACGGCAAGTACCTGTTCGGCGACATCGTGGACGGTCAGGTCTTCTTCACCGTCGCCTCCGAGATGGACGAGCGCACCGGCCGCCGGGCCACGATCCACAAGCCGCGGCTGGTGGACGCGTCCGGCAGGCAGCTGACCATGCAGGACCTGGCCGGGAGCACCCGCGTGGACCTGCGCTTCGGCCGGGACGGCGCGGGCGAGCTCTACGTGCTGTCCAAGGCGAACGGGAAGATCTGGAAGATCACCAAGGCCGGCTGGACCCCGCCGAACGTGCTGCCGACCCTGCGTGACCACGTGGTGGCCGCGTACGACTTCGAGCACCCGCTGCCCGCCGACCCGGCCCAGGAGCAGGACCAGGGCCTGTCCGGCACGAACATCACGCTGGTCAACGGCGGCGCCGCCATGCGCGTGGCCGACCAGGCCTACCGGGGCAGCACGTACGCGCTGCAGACCCGCCAGGTCGATCCGGCCACGACCGGCAACGACGACTGGAAGGCCGGCGTCTACGGCGCGGACGGCGTGCCGACGCTGCGCGCGTTCAACGGCGTCAAGGGCGCGACCGTCATGGGCTGGTTCAAGATGCTGGGCGACGGCCCGGCGCCCAACTCCAACACCGAGGACCCGGCCGACTTCTTCAACGCGATCGGCCTGGCCGGGGTGCTCAGCGGCAACTCCCAGGGGCACGACGTCCGGGCCCTGCTCGAGCTCATCACGGTGAACGGCGAGATGAGGGTCGTGGCGCTCGCCCGGCGGGTGGACGGCAGCGCCTCCCAGACGTTCGCCGCGAACAAGCCCTGGCGGGAGGTGCTGCCTCGGGACCAGTGGGTGTTCCTGGCCGCGACGTTCGACTTCGACAAGGGGACGATGAAGCTCTACAGGAACGGCCGCCCGCTCGACGGGTTCTACTCGGTCACCGGCGACCCGTGGGGCGTCGAAGGGGACCCCGAGCCGGACGTCACCTCGGCGACGGACCCGAGAGGCATCAAGATCGGCGGAAGCTATCCGCAGAACACCAGGGAGCAGAACCCCTGCGACTGCCGGATGGACGGCCTGATGTTCCTGGACCGCGTCGCGGCCCCGGCCGAGGTCTGGGCCCAGTACGAGCTGCTGAAGCTCCGCTAGCCGATGGTCTTCATCTGCTTCGTACGGTGATCAGTGAGGTGGAGGTCGCCGCCGAGCCGCTCCTTCAGCAGGTCGAGCACCTTGCGACTGGACAGCACGGTCCAGAGGTTGCCGACCAGGTGGGGGTTGTACTCGGGGGCGGCGTCCATCCAGGCGTCCTTGCCCGCCTGCGTCTTGAACGTCGTGACGAAGAACTCGCCATCGGGGGTCTTGCAGTAGCCGGTGCGGATCTCGGCGGCGTTGACCTGCATCTTCGGCTTGCAGCCGACCTTGGCCGAGAGCTGCTCGACGGTGAGGGGGGCGGCGTGGCCCTGCTTTCCTGCTGCTGCGACATAGCCGCCTCCGCTCCCTGAGGAGCATCCGGCGACCAGTCCGGCCAGCAGCGCGAAAGCGGCCAGACGTGGAAGTGTCGTCATGTGCGAAGGTACGCGGGCCCACCAGCCCCGGTTCACCTCATACCGATTGGTTACTTCGGTGGCGCAGGCGTCTGGGAGACCCTGTGGTCCATCAGGTGCAGATCGCCGCTGAGCGGCTCCTTGAGCTGCTCCAGCACCGGGAGCGGGCCCAGGACGGTCCACTGCGGGCCGACCAGGTGCGGGTTGTACTCCGGCGCCCGGTCCATCCACTCGTCCTTGAGCTTCTCGCTGGCGAACGTGTTGACGAAGAACTGACCCGCCTTGGTCTTGCAGTAGCCGGTGCGGAGGTCGGAGGCCTCCACCTGCATCTTCGGCTTGCAGCCGACCTTGGCGGAGAGTTGCTCGACGGTGAGGATTGCGGCTGGTTTCTGCGTTTCGCCCGCTGCGACGTAGTCGCCCCAGCCCCCTGAGGAGCATCCGGCGACCAGTCCGGCCAGCAGCGCGAAAGCGGCCAGACGTGGAAATGTCGTCATGTGCGGAGGTACGCACCCTCGATCACCCCGGTTCACCCCGAATCAGCCCAAACCTGAGCGATTCCATCAGCGCAGGATGACGCAGCCCTGATCGCGGAGCCGTCGCAGCACCTCAGGCTCGCCGTCGAGCTTGTTCCACCGCAGGTCGAGCTTCTCCAGCGGGGGCAGGCTCGCGGGCAGCTCACGCAGCCGGTTGTTGCGCAGGTCGAGGTGCCTGAGCCCGGGCGGCAGGCGGTCCGGGAGCTCGCGGATGTGGTTGTTGCGCAGGTCGAGCACGCGCAGCTCGCCCAGCTCGGCGATGGAGGCGGGCAGCCGGGTCAGCCGGTTGCCCTGCGCGTGCAGCTCCCGCAGCCCGGCCAGGCCGCCGATGGCCTCGGGCAGGGACTCCAGCCGGTTGTTGTAGAGGCGCAGCTCCACCAGCGCGGCCATCCGCCCCAGCGACTCGGGCAGCCGGGTGAGCCGGTTGTCGGTGAGGTTGAGGTAGGCGAGCCGGTCCAGCCGCCCGATCGCCTCCGGCACCTGGGTGAACCGGTTGTCGCTCAGGTAGAGGTAGTCGGTCAGGTCCAGGTCGCCCAGCTCGGGCGGGACGGAGTCGAGCCGGTTGTGGCCGAGGTCCAGCATGCGCAGCCGGGTCAGCCCGCCGATCGCGGCCGGGACCTCGGTGAGCGCGTTCTCGGCGAGGTTGAGGGATTCGAGGCCGGTCAGCTTCCAGAGCGAGCCGGGCACCTCGGTCAGCCCGTTGCCACCCGCCGCGAGGTGCCGCAGGGCGGGGCTCAGCCGGTCGGGGATCGCGCCGACGCGGTTGCCGTACAGGAAGAGCACCTCCAGGCGCGGCGGGCAGCCCGGGAAGGACGTCAGCTCGTTGCCGTCCAGGTGCAGCGCCCGCAGCGCGGTGAGCCCCGACAGGGCGGGCAGCGAGCGCAGCCGGTTGCCGTCGAGCCTGAGCTCCTCCAGCGCGGTGAGCCCGGCCACCCAGGCGGGCACCTCGGCGAGGTCGTTCCAGGCCAGGTCGATCAGGCGGACGTCGGCGGGAACGGCCGGGAATTCGGTCAGACCGGAAGCGGGCGCACGCATGGCGCCGATCATCCCACGGCGCGGGTCATCGGTCGGCGCGGATCATCGTGCAGCGGGCCATCGGTCGGTGGTCATCGGTCGGTGGTCATCGGTCGGTGGTCATCGGTCGGTGGCGCGCAGGTCGAAGAGCTCGGACGGGGAGATCGGCATGCGGTCGATCTCGATGCCCTCGGCGTCCTCGATGGCCGAGGCGATCACCGCGGAGACGGGGATCACGCCGGCCTCGCCGGCGCCCTTGACGCCGAGCGGGTTGAGCGGCGACGGCGTCTCCAGGTGGGCGGTCTCGACATGGGGGATCTCGGTGGCGTACGGCATGAGGAAGTCCATGAAGGAGGCGTTGACGAGCTGGCCGTGCGAGTCGTACACCATGCGCTCGTAGAGCGCCCCGCCGATGCCCTGCGCCACTCCCCCGTGGATCTGGCCCTCCACGATCATCGGATTGATCAGCCGGCCGCAGTCGTGCACGACCGCGTAGCGCACCACCTTGATCTCGGCCGTGTCCGGGTCGGTCTCGACGATCGCCGCGTGCATGCCCGACGCGAACGTGGACCTGATCGGCGAGTAGTAGTCGCGCCCCTCCAGCCCCGGCTCCTCGCCCTCGGCGACCGGCGGCCGGTCGGGCGACGCGGTGCCGGAGAACTGGGTGGCCTTGGCCGTCTCGTCGTCGAAGGCGTAGCGCAGCGGGTTGGCCAGCACCGCCACCGTGGACAGCGGGATGGACGCGCTCGGCGTGCCGGCCACGTGCACCATGCCGTCGGTGATCTCCAGGTCTGCCGGGTCGGCCTCCAGCGCGTCGGCCGCGATCCGCAGCGCCTTGTCGCGTACTTTCCGGCAGGCCAGCGCGATGGCGTTGCCGCTGACGACGGCCGCCCGCGAGGCGAAGGTGCCGACGGCGTAGCCGAACCTGCGGGTGTCGCCGGTGACCACGCTCACCCGTTCGATGGGCACGCCCAGCTCGGTGGCGACGATCTGCGCGAAGGCCGTCTCGTGCCCCTGCCCCTGCGAGGTGAGCCCGGTGGACACGTGCACCCGCCCGTCGGAGGTCACCTGCACGTGCCCGCCCTCGTACGGCCCCACGCCGGTGCCCTCGACGTAGCACCCGACGCCGATGCCCCTGCCGGGCCGCGCCTCGAAGGAGTCCCAGCCGATCAGCTCCTTGATCATGCGGAGCATCTCGGGATAGTCGCCGCTGTCGTAGATCAGCGGCCGGCCGTCCTGGAACGTCATCCCCTGGTCGTACGGGAACTCGTCGGGCCCGATGAAGTTGACCTCGCGTACTTCGGTGCGGTCCTTGCCCAGGTAGCGGGCGATCTTGTCCATGGTCCGCTCCATGCAGAACACGCCCTGCGGCCTGCCGGCCCCCCGGTAGGGGGTGACCTGCACGGTGTTGGTGTAGACGGCGGTGAACTCGACCCGGTACGCCCCGATCTTGTACGGCCCCAGGAGCTGCGTGGAGGTGACGATCGGCACGATGATCCCATAGGGGGTGTAGGCGCCGTGGTCGTGCAGGATCGTCACGTCCAGGCCGAGCACGCGGCCGTCGTCGTCGAAGCCGACCCGTACGTACTGGACCTGGCCGCGCTCGTGGGCCGAGGAGATGAAGTGCTCCCTGCGGTCCTCCGTCCACTTGATCTCGCGCCCGAGCGTCATGGCGGCCCACGGCACCAGCACCTCCTCGGGCCACGGGTGCACGATCTTCACCCCGAAGCCGCCGCCCACGTCGGGCGCGATCACCTCGACCTGCGGCAGCGGCAGCTCCAGCGCGGCGGCGACGGCCATGCGGACGCTGGTGGAGGTCTGGGTGCTGGAGTAGACGCGCAGGTCCCGGCCGTCCCACCGGGCGTACACGCCGCGCCCCTCCAGCGGCATGCTGGCGCTGCGCTCGATGTCGAGCCGGAAGGCCAGCGTGTGCGGCGCGGTCTCGATCGCCTCGCGCGCGCCGCGCCCGTCCGTCCCCGCGACCTCCTGGACGAGGTGCGCGCCGACGTTGCCCGGCACGTCCTCGTGCACGAGCTGGGCGCCCTGCACGGCCTCCTCCAGGCCGACGACCGGCTTGAGGGGCTCGTAGTCGACCTCGATGAGCGCGCAGGCGTCCTCTGCGGCGTACCTGTCCGCCGCCACGACCATGACCACCGGCTCGCCGACGTGCCTGACGACGTCCCTGGCCAGCGGGTACGCGGTGCGCCCGTGGGTGAGCGCCGGGTGCGGGATCAGCAGCGGCAGCGGCCGGCCGACCCGTCCGGGGAGGTCCTCCCAGGTGTAGATGGCGACGAGCCCTTCGACGTCGAGCGCGGGGCCCACGTCGATGTCACGGATGCGGGCGTGCGCGTGCGGCGAGCGCACGAACGCGGCGGCCAGCGCGTCGGGGCCGAGGTCGTCGAGGTAGCGGCCCCGGCCGGTGAGCAGCCTGGGATCCTCCCGCCGCTGCACGGGCTCCCCGAACAGCCTCGTCGTCATGCTTCCTCCGCCAGCAGCTCGGCGGCCCGGTGGACGGCCTTGACGATGTTCTGGTAGCCGGTGCACCGGCACAGGTTGCCCGAGATGCCCTCCAGCACCTCGTCGTCCGTGGGGGTGGGGTTGTCCCGCAGCAGGGCGGTCACCGTACACAGGAACCCCGGCGTGCAGAACCCGCACTGCAACCCATGGCACTCGGCAAAAGCCCGCTGGACTGCGCTCATGGCCTCACTCCGTGAGGCGGGCTCGGTCGCCCTGGTGCCGTCGCAAGCCAGCCCCTCGACGGTGGTGATCTCGGACCCGTCCACGCTGACCGCGAACGTCAGGCACGACCGGATCGGCTCCCCGTCGAGCAGCACGGTGCAGCAGCCGCAGACGCCGTGCTCGCAGCCGACGTGGGTGCCGGTCAGGCCGAGGTCGTGGCGCAGGCAGTCGGACAGCAGGCGTCTGGCGGGCACGCCGACCCGCCTGGCCGTGCCGTTCACGACGAGCGTGATCTCATGCTCCACGATCCCCTGCCTCCCTGGTCGCGTTCCGTACGCCCCGCTCGGCCAGCACGCCCACGAGGTGGCGGCGGTAGGCGGCCGAGGCGTGGATGTCGCCCTCGGGCTCGACCCGGTCCCGTACGATCCGCGCCGCGTCCGCGGGGCTCTCCGTCACGTCCACGACGATCGGCACGGGGCCGACGCCGATGCAGGCGAGCCTGGCGGCCTCAACCGCGCCGTCCTCGTCGAGCGTGACGACGGCGCAGACGCCGGCCAGGGCGTAGTCGCCGTGCCGCCGGGCCACCTCCTCGAAGGCTGCCCCGGTACGCGGACCCAATGCCGGGAAATATGCCGACACGGCCAGCTCGCCCGGCTGGACCGCCGACTCCATGGGCCCGACGAAGAACTCCTCGGCGCCCACGTCGCGTACCTGCCCCTGCCGGGCCACCCGTACGGAGCCGCCCAGGACGGCCAGCACGGCCGGCAGCTCGGCGGCCGGGTCGGCGTGCACGAGGCTGCCCACCACGGTCCCCCGGTTCCGGATCACCGGGTGGGCGACCAGCCGCAGCGCCCGGCTCAGCAGCGGATGCGCCCCGGCCCGCTCCGCCTGCGAGTGCCGGACCGTCGCCCCCACCCGGACACCGCCCCGCTCCGTCTCCATGGCCGACAGCCCCCGGACGCGGTTGATGTCGACGAGATGCTCGGGAGCGGCCAGCCGCATGTTCAGCATGGGGATCAGGCTCTGCCCTCCGGCCAGCACCTTCCCGCCCACCTCCGCGAGGGTCCGGAGCGCCTCGTCGAGGTCGCGGGGGGCGTGGTACTCGAACGGGGGCGGTTTCACCCGGCCTCGCTCCCGGCCGGCCGGGCGGGTCGTCCGGCGATGGCCCGCAGCAGGTGGTATCCGCCCAGCACCACGATGGTGCCGAGCGCGATCCCCTCAAGGGTGAAGTCGCCGCCGATGAAGTGGCTCACAGGTCCGATGGCCAGGATGATGCCCGCGCCGATCGGAACCATGTTGACGGGGTCGGAGAAGTCGACGCGGTTCTCGATCCAGATCCTGGCGCCGAGGAGGCCGATCATCCCGTACAGGATGACGGTGACCCCGCCCAGCACGCCGCCCGGGGTCGCGGCGACCAGCGCGCCGAACTTGGGGCAGAGCCCGAACAGGATCGCGATGATCGCGGCGATGTAGTAGGCGGCGGTCGAGTAGACCTTGGTGGCCGCCATGACGCCGATGTTCTCGGCGTAGGTGGTGGTGGGCGAGCCGCCGACCGCGCTGGCGACCATGGTGCCCACCCCGTCGGCCATCACCGCCCGTCCCACGTACGGGTCGACGTCCGCCCCTGTCATCTCGCCGACGGCCTTGACGTGCCCGATGTTCTCGGCGATGAGCGCGATGACGGCGGGCAGCACCAGCAGCACGGCGGAGGTCTTGAAGTCGGGGGCGTGGAAGTTCGGCACCCCGAACCAGGGCGCGGACGCCACGGAGTCGAAGTTCACCCGGTCGTGCGGGAAGGCCGTGGCCACGCAGTACGTCCCCTCGGCCGGGCAGCTCGCGCCCGCCGCGTCCCGCAGGTTGGCGCCGGGCAGCACGGACGTGACGGCCCCCGCGGTCTTGTCCAGCACCCACGACAGCACGAACCCCGCGATCAGCCCGACCAGCACCCCGATCCGGCCGACGAACCCCTTGAAGAACACGATCACCAGGAAGGTCACCAGCATGGTGATGAGCGCGACCCAGTGGTCCTGCGGCCAGTAGACGTCCGCCACCACGTACGCCAGCCCGAACCCGATCAGCATGACGACCGCCCCCGTGACCACGGGCGGGAAGACGCGGTGGATGATCTGCACCCCGAGGAAGTGGACGGCCAGCCCGGCCAGCGCCAGCACGAACCCGGCGACCAGGATCGAGCCGGTCACGATCGCGTCCGCGCCGGCCGTGTCACCGCCGTAGGCGGCCCTGATGGCCAGCACCCCGCCGACGAAGGACGCGCTGGTGCCGAGGTAGCTGGGCACCTTCCCCTTCACGATCAGCAGGAACAGGATCGTGGCGACGCCTGACATCATCACGGCGACGTTCGGGTCCAGCCCCATCACCAGGGGGAAGACGAACGTCGCGCCGAACATCGCGATCACGTGCTGCGCCCCGAAGCCCACCATCCTGGGCCAGCTCAGCCGCTCGTCGGGTCTGACCACCTCTCCGGGCGCCAGGTGCTTGCCGTCACCGTGTTTGGTCCATCCCAAAACCATGAGAGCCCCTCTTGTCCTGGGCCGGCGACACGTTCCGTTGCGGGCACATTAGGCCCGTCGTAACGCTCCTACACGGGCATGATCTGCCAAATCTACGCGCGGGGCCAGTGAAAACCTCGCGCACACGCGATCCGAATTCACTGTGAGGTCAGTTCCAGTGCTGCGGGCGGTGGTAGACGCACCCGTCGGATGCCTGGACGACGTCGGGAAGCTGAGACCGGCGGATCACGGCATGACCCAGCGGGAACCACGCGTCGCTGACGCGCTGCAGAATCTCGGAGCGCCTTCGGGGCGGGAGCACGGTGATCACCCGTGTCTTGATCGCAAGCTCGTCATTCAGCCGCCTGATGGCATGAACCGCCGCGCATAGGTCAGAGTCGGCCGACACGAGCATGACCGCGTCCACCTGGCGTGTCGCGACATCCGCCACCATGGCCGCGCCGAGCGCCACATCGGACTGCTTCTCGGCGTAGGTCCGGCGCGTCGCTCCGCAAGAGTGGCACTGCACCGACTGCTGCTGGTATCTCCCCATGACGACCTGCACGCCGAGGCTTGCCGTCGCGGCCAGATACGTCTCCTGCCGTGCCACGGCCGGGGGATCGTTGCGGATCGCCGCGGTGAAGTAGCTGACACCCACAAGGCGCTGATGCGGCCGCAGCAGGTGCGTCGCCATGGCACGCAGATCGAGCCAGAGATGCCGCCGTCTCCCGAGCTCCCTCAGGCCGTAGTACAGGTTGAACCCGTCGACATAGACGCCGACGCGCTCGATTCCGGGATTCGACTTGTCGCTCACCGCTATCACGCCCTAACATGGAGTCACCCGCCCGGGGGTACGTTCCCGGGTATGACGGCCCCCGACAGGGGGCCGTTTCTTTTGCCAGCGCGCCCGATGTTAGTAAACAGTGAGTAAGCGTGCGGTGACTTTTCGTCAACAGGTTCCCACTACTCCACGTGGATGGAGAACCCCTCCCCGCTGACCACCTGCCCCGAGCGGATCTTGGCGCGCTTGCGCAGCTCCACCTCGCCGTCCACCAGCACCAGCCCCTCGGCGATCAGCAGCTTGGCCATGCCGCCCGTCTCCGTGATCCCGCAGTACTTCAGCAGGTCACACAGCGGGATGTACTCGGAGCGCAGTTCGAAATCCACAAGCCCCAACCCTAGATGCCGCGCATCCGCAGCACGTGCAGGGCCAGGGTCAGGTTGAGGCGCAGGTGCGGGTCGTCGGTGAAGTTGCCGAGCAGGCGCTCCAGCTTCCCGATCCGGTAGCGGAGGGTGTTGTAGTGGAAGTGGAGGCGCCGCGCCGTCTCGGCCACGTTCATGTTGGTCTCCAGGAGCACCTGCAGGGTGCGGCGCAGGTCGGCGTTCTCGGCGTCGGCGTCGGCCGCCAGCGGGCCGAGCGTCTCGCGTACGAAGGCGTGCAGCTCCTCCGTGTCGTTGACCAGGGACAGCAGCCGGTAGACGCCGAGCTGGTCGAAGTGGGCGACGGCGCCGGGCCCGTGCAGTTGGCGGCCCACCCGGGCCGCCTTCAGCGCCTGCGAGTACGCCTCCGGCAGCGTCTCCGCCCCCGGGCTGGGCCGGGAGGTGCCGGTCGAGAACGTCGCGGGCGGCACGTCGGCGAAGCCCGAGGCCGCGTCCTTGGCGACCCGGGTCGCGTCGATCGAGGCGTCCACCACGGCCACCACCTCGTGCGAGAACCCCGCGACCGCCCCGCGCGGGTCGTGCCGGCGCATCGCCGCCGTCCAGCACGCCACCAGCCGGTCCTGGGCGCTGCGCTCATCGCCGTCCGGGTCCAGCTCGGCCACCAGTACGGTCACCGGCCGCGCCAGGTCCCACCCGAACGCCCGCGCCCGGGCCGTGACCCGCTCCGCCGTGCCCGCCCGGCCGGTGAGCACGTCGCGCAGGAAGTCGGCGCGGTACTTGCTCTCGACGGCGTTGACCGCCTCCTGCCGGGTGACGACCAGCGCGGCCACGGTGGCGGCGCGTTCGAGGATGCCGACGTCGCTGTCGCGGATCGTCCCGGACGGGCTGTAGGCGACGATCCTCCCGTGGTGGTGGCCCCCGGCCAGCACGGGCACCGAGGCGAACGACCGTACCCGCCCCGAGGCGGACGTACGGGGCAGGCCCTCCCGGGAGATCGACTCGCGCAGGACGGCCACCTGCTCGGCCGGACCCGCGGTGGCCAGCACCCGGCCCGAGCCGTCCACGGCCGCCACCGACACGTCGAGCAGCTGGGCCACCTCCGCGGCCACCTCGTTGAGCCCGCCCCCGGCCAGCACCACCTGCACCAGCGCCCGGTGCGCCTCCTCGGCACGGGCGAGCACGGCGGCCTGGCGGTTGAGGATGTCGGTCAGCACCTGGTTGAGGATGTCGTCGAACCCGACGTCGTTCGGCAGCAGGATGAGCGGGAAGCCGAGCCGGTCGGCCTGCTCGACCATCTCGTCGGGCAGCTCGTCCACATATCGGCCGAGTTTGATCGCCAGTGCCGACAGGCCGCGCTCGTCCAGGTCGGCGACCAGCCGGCCGAGCGACTGCGGCGTGTTGCGCAGCGGGTAGCCGGTGGTCAGCAGCAGCTCGTGCGGCTTGACCCAGGCCAGGATGTCGGGGACCTCCATGACGTTCAGCCGCTGAACGATGCGGCCCAGCCCGCTCTCCCCCGCGATCAGCCTGGCCTCGGCGAGGGTGGAGACGCCGAGCACCTCTCCGACGGAAACGCCGTGAATGATCGTCCCGGTGCTGGCGAGACGGACGGGGGGCTCCATGTGGAGATTGTGACCCCAGAAACCGTCTGTCAGGAAGAGCCAACCTTCCCGCTGACTGTTGGCAAATTTACCCGTACGGAGGGTTCCCCGGCCGTTTTACGGTCAGGTCCAAGGTCGGATCGGAGGTTCGGTGACCGTAAGTACTCATGCGAGGCGTACCCGCATCCACGTCACGGGCGCGGCCAGCACGGCGGTACGCCCCGTCCTGGAGTCGCCGCGCCGCCCCGCGCGGGTGCTCGCCGCGTTCCCGGCGGGGGTCTATCTCGAGGTCAGGACCGACCTGGAGCCTTCGGTGATCGCCGTCATCACGGGGGCGGCCATCCGGTTGCCCAACTCCGTGCTGCTGGCCGGCGCGCTGCCGAGCGTCACGGTGGGTGACGAAGCCTCGGTAGGCGACCGCACTATCGAGCTGGGCCCGCTGAGCCTGGGCGTGCGCCGCTGGTGGGACCCTGCCCCGCCGCTGGGCCGGATCGATCGGGCCCGGCTCGAACAGGCCGCCGCCCGCTTCGGCGACCCGCCACAACCGGGGCTGGCCGGGAACGGCGCCGTCGAGCTGCTGGCCGACAGCTGCGCGAAGGGCTGGCTGCTGGGGGCCGTGACGGCGGCCGAGCAGCTCATGGGCCTGGGGCCCGGCCTGACGCCGAGCGGCGACGACGTCCTGGCGGGCCTGCTGGTGACGTTGCGGCACCTGGGCGCGGCGGCCGGGGCGGAGCGGGCGGTCTGGCTGGCCGACTGGCTGGCGGCGACCGTCACGTTCGACGCGAGGACGCGTACGACGCCCATTTCGGCCACGCTCCTGCACTGCGCGGCCAGGGGCGAGAGCAGCCCCGAGGTGACCGCGGTGCTGCGCGGCATCACGGGCGGGCAGTCCTTCGAACCGGCCCTGCACCGCCTCCACGGCCTCGGCCACACCTCGGGCTCCGATCTGGCCCAGGGCGTCGCCATCGGCGTGACCGCCGTCCTCTCGCTGAGCGGGCCGCGATGAGCGCCGACACGGTGCTGGTACGGAAGGGCGCGTACGTCGACTCCATCTCCCTGATGCGCATAAGTCGGGCGCTGACCGAAATGTCGGGCGTGGAGGCCGCCATGGTCGCCATGGCCACCGACCTGAACCTCGCCGTCCTCCGCGACCTGGGCTTCACCGTCCCGCGGGCCGGCCCCGGCGACCTCCTCATAGCCGTACGCGCCCGCGACGCCGCCGCGGCCGTCGAGGAGGCCGACCGGCAGCTCGCGAGCTTCGACCGCCCGGAGTCGACCACGGCTGACCAGCCCCCGCTGACCACCCGCTCGGCCACCGGCACCCCGGCCGACCTGGTGCTGGTCTCCACCCCGGGCGAGCACGCCTTCGCCGAGGCGCTGGACGCCGTCCAGGCCGGGCTCCCCGTCATGATCTTCAGCGACGGCGTCCCCGTGGCCCAGGAACGGCGCCTCAAGGAGCTCGCGGAGGCCGCGGACGTCCTCGTGATGGGCCCCGACTGCGGCACCGCCGTGATCGGCGGCGTCGGCCTGGGCTTCGCGAACGTCCTCACCCCCGGCCCCGTCGGCGTGGTGGCCGCGTCCGGCACCGGGGCCCAGCAGGTGACGTCCCTGCTCGACTGGGCCGGCACCGGCGTCAGCCACGTGCTCGGCGTGGGCGGCAGGGACCTGTCCGCCGAGGTGGGCGGCCTGTCCACGCTGCGGGCCCTGCGCATGCTGGACGAGGACCCGGCCACCGAGCTGATCGTGCTGATCTCCAAGCCGCCGTCCCCCGGGGTGGCGGCGACCGTACGGGAGGCCGTGGGACGCCTGCGCACGCCGGTGGTTCCCGCGCTGCTCCCCGAGTCCGACCTGACGGAGGCGACCGAGCGGGTCCTGCGCGCGCTCGGCCGGCCGGTGCCCGAGTGGCCCTCCTGGCCCGCGTGGTCGGGCAAGCAGAGCCGGATCAAGGCCATCAAAGGCGTCTATTCCGGGGGGACGCTCAGCACCGAGGCCGCGCTGGTGGCGGGCAAGGGCGAGTTCGTCGACTACGGGGACGACGCCTACACCAGGGGCCGGGCGCATCCCATGATCGACCCGACCCTGCGCGTCGAGGCCTTGGCCCGCGCCCAGGAGACGGACCTGGTGCTCATGGACGTCGTGCTCGGCCACGGCGCCGACCCCGACCCGGCCGCCTCGCTCGCGCACGCCGTCGCCCGCACCCCCGCCACCGTCGTGATCGCGCTCATCGGCACCGAAGGCGACCCCCAGGACCTGCACCGCCAGGCCGCCGCCTTCCGGGAGGCGGGCGCGGCCGTCTTCACCTCCAACGCCCAGGCCGCCCGGCACGCCAGGAGCCTTCTATGAGCCCGCTGTCCGTCCCGTCCCGCGTCATCACGGTGGGCGCGGGCCTGCTCGACGAGGCGCTCAGGACGCAGGCCGTCGAGACGACGCCGGTGTCCTGGCGCCCGCCGCTGCCCGGCACCGCCGAGGCCCTGGCCGCGGTGCTCGCCGACCCGCGCAGGCAGGCCGCGAACGAGCTGGCCGTGAGCAGGCTGACCTCAGCCCGCCCGCACCTGGTGGGGGTGCGCCGGGCCTCGAAGGTGCTGGCGGCGGGAACGTTCTTGCACGCGGGCCCGCCCATCACGTGGGAGCGCGCGTCGGGCCCGATGCGCGGCGCGCTGATCGGCGCGATGCTGCTGGAGGGCCTGGCTGGCGACGAGCACGAGGCCGGGCGCAGGCTGGCGGCGGGCGAGATCGCGCTGAGCCCGTGCCACGAGCACGCCACCGTGGGCCCGATGGCGGGCGTGGTGAGCCCGTCCATGTGGCTGTTCGAGGTTCGCGACGACGAGCACGGCGGCACCGCGTACTGCTCGCTGAACGAGGGCCTGGGCAAGGTGCTCCGCTACGGCGCCTACGGGCCCGAGGTGCTGGAGCGGCTGCGCTGGATGGACGCGGTGCTCGGCCCCGCCCTGGCGGCGACGCTGGAGCGCACGGGGCCGATCGACCTGCGCTCGCTGATGGCGCAGGCCCTGCAGATGGGCGACGAGCTGCACAACCGCAACCGCGCCGCCACCTCGCTCCTGCTGCGCGAGCTGGCCCCGGCGGTGGTCGAGGCCGCCCCGGGCGCGGCGGCGGAGGTGCTGCGCTTCATCAACGGCAACGACCACTTCTTCCTGAACGCCGGCATGGCCGCCGCCAAGGTCAGCACGGACGCGGCCCGCGACGTGCCCGGCTCGTCCATGGTCGTCGCCATGGCCAGGAACGGCACCGACTTCGGCGTCCAGGTCTCGGGGCTGGGCGGGCGGTGGTTCACGGGGCCGGCCGGTGTGCCCGACGGGCTCTATCTCGGCTCGTACGGGCCGGACGACGCGAACCCCGACATCGGCGACTCCACGATCACGGAGACCTCGGGGCTGGGCGGATTCGCGATGGCGGCTGCGCCGGCCATCGTGCGGTTCGTGGGCGGCGAGGTGGCCGACGCGGTGCGGGCCACCCGTTCCATGTACGAGATCACGCTCGCCGAGCACCCGGGGTACCAGATTCCGGGGCTCGGCTTCCGCGGCACGCCGGTCGGCATCGATGTAACCCTCGTCGCGAGAACGGGCCTGCTGCCCGTGGTCAACACCGGCATCGCGGGCCGCGTCGCGGGAACCGGTCAAGTAGGAGCAGGCCTGGTCAAACCCCCTGTAGAGGCATTCACTACTGCATTGATCGCATTGGCGGAACAAGCCATCTGAATGGCGATATTTCCCCAGGTCAAAGCTTTTGTAAGGATGCTCCAGCTTCCCTTGCGCATGCCCCGCCGATATCGTAACGAACCACTTTAAATTGCTCGCAGCGCGGGATGGGGGCGGGATCATGGCAGCCGACCGCTTGCTCAGCGGCCCCGGCGCGGAAGGGGGCGCCCCGAGCGGCGCCCCGCAGAGCCAGGGCCGTCTGATCGGCCGGCGTTACCGGCTCATGTCACCTGTCGGCAGGGGCGGCATGGGCATGGTGTGGCACGCCCACGACGTCCTGCTCGACCGGGACGTGGCGGTCAAGGAGCTGATCCTCCCTTACGGGCTCGACCACTCGGGCATGCAGGGGGCCCACCGGCGCGTGCTGCGCGAGGCCAGGTCGGCCGCGCGGCTGACGCATCCCGGCATCGTCACCGTCCACGACGTGGTCGAGGAGGACGGCCGCCCGTGGATCGTGATGGAGCTGGTCCGCGCGTGGTCCCTGGAGCAGGCCGTACGCCAGAGCGGGCCGCTGCCGGTGCTGCAGGCGGCCGAGATCGGCATCCGGGTGCTCGACGCGCTCAGGCACGCGCACTCCGCGGGGATCCTGCACCGCGACATCAAGCCCGGCAACGTGCTGCTGACCCAGGACCGGGTGGTGCTGACCGACTTCGGCATCGCGGCCATCGAGGGCGACGTGGCGATCACGCAGACCGGGCTGCTCATGGGGTCGCCCGCGTACATCCCGCCGGAGCGCCTGTCCGGGCAGCCGATCACGCAGGCGGCCGACCTGTGGTCGTTCGGCGCGACGCTGTACGCCGCCCTCGAGGGGCGGCCGCCGTACGAGGGGCCCGACCCGGTGGCAGTGCTCGGCGCGGTGCTCACGCAGGAGCCGATCGCGCCCCAGCGGGCCGGCTCGCTGATGCCGGTGGTCGAGGGCCTGCTGCGCAAGGACCCGGCCCAGCGGCTGACCTCCGACCAGGTCATCGAGATGCTGGAGGCGGTGCTGCGCGCGCACGGCTCCGTCCGTCCGCGTCCGGCCGAGTCGCTGCCCACCGCCGGGTCCACCCCGGGGGACATGCCGGCCTCCGGGCTGCTGGACTCCCCGTCGGGGCCGATGCCGTCGCGGATCGTGGAGACGCCCTCGGGGCCGATACGCGTGCCGTACGACCCGATGAGCAGCCCGTCCGGTGGTCACTCGATGCCGTTCGACGGCCTGACGAGCCCCTCCGGCAGCCACCGGACCGACCAGCTGGTGCCGCCGCCGCCCGAGTTCGGCCATCCCTCGGGGGCCCAGCCCGCTTTCGGCATGCCCTCGGGTCCGCACCGGCCCCCCAGGGGCCGCGGCGACGAGTCCGGCCCGCAGCCGGCGCCGATCCTGCCGCTGACCACGGACAGCCGTACGTCGTCCGCCGCCACGCCGTGGCCGCTGGCCTCCGCCGAGGACCTGCGCGAGCAGTCGCGCGACCTGTCCCGCGACCTCGGCCACAACCGCCTGGCCACGCTGCCCAGCACGGCGCCGCGCACCGGCAAGAGCCGGCGCAGGCCCGACGAGGACGACGGGATATGGGTGCGCCGCGGGCGGCCGACGCCGCTCACGATCATCAGCGCGATCGTGGCGGTGGCCGCCGCCGTCGGCGCCGTCATGCTCCTCATGCCGGGCGGGTCGCCGTCCCCGCAGACGGCCACGTCGCAGGCCGCGACGTCCTCACCCGCCAAACCAGGGAACGCCGAGCCCTCGGCGATACCGTCGGGCTACACCGAGCACGGCACGGCCGGGTTCGCCGCCGCCGTGCCCGCGAACTGGAAGCCGGCGACGTCGGGCGGGGTGACCACGTTCAGCGGGCCGAAGGACTCCGGCATGCGGATCATGGTGCAGAAGGTGAGCCCGCAGACCGACGGAGGGCTGTCCGAGCTGGGCCGCCAGGAGGCCAAGGGCGGCGTGGAGGGCTACATCCAGGTGCAGCTCCAGGCCGTCGACTACCGCGGCTGGCAGGCCGCCGACTGGGAGTACACCTACACCACGGCCAGCGACGTCCCCATGCACGCGCTCACCCGGTACGTCACGATCGACGACATCACCGCGTACAAGATCACCTTCGACCTGCCCGAGCTCAAGTGGGACGACCAGGCGGAGACCCGCAAGGTGTTCCTGGACACGTTCCGGCGGGATGGCTGACGTATTGCACCGCTCATTCCAAAACGGGTAATGTTCGGCATATGGGGCGACCGAGGAAGTTCGAGGAGGAACGCGCCGTCGAGGCCGCGATGCGCGCGTTCTGGTCCGCGGGCTTCGAGGCCACCTCGACGGCGGACCTGTGCGCGGCCACCGGGCTCGGGCGCAGCAGCATCTACAACACCTTCGCCAGCAAGCACGACCTGTTCGTGAAGGCCCTGACCCGCTACATGGACCAGCACAACGCCACGCTCGCCGAGACGCTGGACGCCGACCTGCCGCTCAAGGAGAAGATCAGGACCGTCCTGTGGTGGGCCGTCGACCCCGAGCCCGGCGAGCCGCCCGGCTGCCTGGTGGTCAACTCGATGACCGAGCTGGCCCCGCACGACCCGGAGATCGCCGAGCTGCTGCGGCGCGACAACGACAGACGCCGGGAGATGGTCCGGGCCGCCATCGAGACCGGCCGCTCGCGGGGCGAGATCGCCCCGGACAGGGACCCGCTCGCGCTGGCGCACTTCGTCTTCGCCACCGTCAGCGGCCTGCGCGTGGCCGCGCGGGGCGGGACGGACCGGGACGGGCTCGAGTCGATCGCGAAAACCGCCCTGGGCGTTTTCTGATCTTTTTTACGCCCTCATTTTGAACCGACCAATCCAAAAAGGAGAACCACCATGCCCTTGGCCATCTACATATTGGGGCTTTCGATCTTCGCTCAGGGCACTTCGGAGCTCATGCTGGCCGGGCTGATCCCGGAGATGGCCGCCGACCTGCGGGTGTCCGTGCCCGAGGCGGGGCTGCTGATCTCGGCGTTCGCCATGGGGATGCTGGTGGGGGCGCCGGTGCTGGCCGTCCTCACGCTGCGCTGGCCACGGCGTACCGCGCTGCTGACGTTCATGGCGGTCTTCGTCCTGTCGCACGTCGCGGGCGCGCTGACGTCGAGCTACACCGTGGTGTTCGCCACCCGCGTCGTGGGCGCGTTCGTGTACGCGGGCTTCTGGGCCGTGGCGGCGAGCACGGCGGTCGGCCTGGTGCCCGCCAACGCCCGCGGCAAGGCGATGAGCGTGCTCGCCGGCGGCCTGACGGTCGCCACCATCGTCGGGCTGTCCCTGGGCACGGTCATCGGCCAGCACCTCGGCTGGCGGGCCGCGTTCTGGGCGGTCGCGGTGTTGTCGGCGCTGGCCGGAGCGGGCGTGCTCGGCACCATCCCGGGCGGCCGCCCGGAGGCCGGCGCGACCCCGCGCGTCTCCGACGAGCTGCGCTCCATGATCAACCCCAGGCTCTGGCTCGCGTACGGCACGACCGCGCTGACCACGGGAGCCCTGCTGGCCTCCTTCAGCTACCTGAGCGTGCTGCTGGTCGACACCACGGGCCTGGCGCCCGCCTGGGTGCCCGCGGTCCTGGCGCTCTACGGCGTCGGCTCGCTGATCGGGATCACCATCGGCGGCCGGACCGCCGACGCGCGGCCGTTCCCGTCCCTCTACCTCGGCGTCTCCGGCCTGATCGTCTGCTCGGTGGCGCTGGCCCTGACCGCGTCCGTCCCCGTGGCGGCCATCGCGCTGATCTTCCTGCTCGGCGCGTTCGGCTTCGGCATGAACCCCGCCCTGAACACCCGCGTCTTCTCCCTGGCCAAGGACGCCCCCACCCTGGCCGCCGCGGTGAACGTCTCCTCCTTCAACGTCGGCATCACCGTCGGCCCCTGGCTCGGCGGGCTGGCCATCGGCGCGGGCCTCGGCTACCCGTCCGTCGCCTGGATCGGGGCCGCGATCGGCGTGCTCGCCCTGGCCACCGTGGCCGTGGCGGGCGCTCTGCACCGCTCGCCGGCGCCGGAACGCGGTGGGGTACCTTCGGCCGTATGAAGCTGGCGAGCATCCACTTTTACCCCGTCAAGTCCACCGCGGGCCACCAGGTCCACGAGGCTGAAGTGCAGCCGTGGGGGCTCGCCGACGACCGCCGCTACCTGATCACCGACGAGCACGGCGAGCTCCTGACGGCCCGTCAGGAGCCCCGCCTGCTGGCCTGCGTGGCCCGGGTCGACGGCGGCTCGCTCACGCTGACCGGCCCGCACGCCGCCCCGCTGCGGGTCACGCCGACCGCCGTCATGTCCACGGTCAGCGTGGGCCGCACCCCCGTGGAGCTCACCGACTGCGGCGACGACGCGGCGGACTGGCTGTCCGGGCTGGTGGGCCGGCCCGTCCGGCTCAAGTGGCTCGACGACCCGACCCGCCGGCCGGTCAATCCGGAGTACGGGCGGCCGGACGACCGGGTGAGCCTGGCCGACGGCTATCCGCTGCTGCTCACGTCCAGCGCCTCGCTCGCCCTGCTCAACGACTGGATCGTGGAGACCGCGCTGGAGCGCGGCGAGGAGGCGCCGGAGCCGCTGCCCATGCACCGGTTCCGGCCGAACGTGGTGATCGACGGCGTCGGCACGCCGTTCGCGGAGGACGAGTGGAAGCGGGTGCGCATCGGCGCGGTCGACTTCCGGGTGAGCAAGCGGTGCGACCGGTGCGTGCTGACCACGATCGACACGTCCACGTACACGAAGGGCAAGGAGCCCATCAGGACGCTTTCGCGGCATCGCAGGTGGGACGGCAAGGTGTGGTTCGGCATCAACCTGATCCCGGACATGCCCGGACGCATCGCCCAGGGAGATTCAGTCACCATTCACTGAAATATCGCCCTTTGGGGTGATGTCAGGGGCTATGCGAGACTTCACGAGTGACCAGTGCCCCCACAACGCCCACTGTCTCGTCCTCTGACCGAATTCGCGGCGTCCAGCGCCGCACCCTGACCGTCCTGTCCGCGACGCAGATCGTGAGCGGGGTGGGGGTCGCCGTCGGGCTCGCGCTGAGCTCGGTGGTCGTGGACGAGCTCTCGGGCTCCACGGTGATCAGCGGCTTCGCGGGCACCGCGACCGTGCTCGGCGCGGCGCTGCTGGCCCTGCCCACGGCCAAGGCGTCGGGCAGCGGCGGCCGCCGGGCGGGCCTGTCGCTGGCGTACGCGGCGGCGCTGGCGGGCTGCCTGATCTCGGCGCTCGCGATCAGCCTGCGTACGTGGCCGCTGCTGCTGGCGGGCCTGGTGCTCGTGGGCGGCGGGAGCGCGGGCAGCCTGGCCGCGCGTTACTCGGCCACGGACCTGTCGCCCAAGGGCCGCTCGGCCAGGCACCTGTCACTGGTCGTCTGGGCCTCCACGATCGGCTCCGTGGCCGGCCCGAACCTGGCCAGGCCCACCGACCAGATCGGCATGCGGCTGGGGCTGGTGGAGAAGGCGGGGCCGTTCGTGTTCGCGGCGCTGGCGTTCGCGGTGGCGCTGGCCCTGATCTTCTGCCTGCTGCGCCCCGACCCGCTCACGCTGGCCCGCTCCCTGAACGACGGCCCGGACGCCGGCCGCGGTCCCAAGGGGACGATCCGCACCGCCTGGCAGACCCTCCGCACCACCCCGACGGCCCGCCGCGCCCTCGTCATGATCGCGGTGAGCCACACGGCGATGGTGTCCGTCATGTCCATGACCCCGGTCAAACTCCACCACGACGGCTCGAACCTGGACGTCATCGGCCTCGTGATCAGCCTGCACATCGCGGGCATGTACGTGCTGTCGCCGGTGGTGGGCTGGCTGGCCGACAAGGCGGGCAAGGTGCCGGTGCTCGTGCTCGGCATGGCCCTGCTGCTGAGCGCCGCCACGCTCGCCGGCACGGCCGGGCATGCGGTCTGGCAGGTGACGGCCGCGCTGGTGCTGCTCGGCCTCGGCTGGTCGTGCGGCCTGGTGGCGGGCTCCGCCCTGGTCACGGAGTCCGTCCCGCTCGAAGGCCGCCCCGCCGTCCAGGGGCTCTCGGACCTGCTGATGAACGTCTGCGGCGCCACGGGCACGATCATCGCGGGCGCCATCGTGGGGATGCTCGGCTACGGCGTGCTCGGCCTGGTCGTGGGCATCATGGTGGCGCTCGCGGGCATCTGGCTGACCATCACCTGGCGCGCCGACCGCTCTTAGGCACTCGACGCGACCGTCACTTCGCGTCGGCGTAGGACGACACCGCCACCGCCTCCATGGGAAAGCGCACCGGCGTCGCCCCGAACAGCAGCCGGGTGGCCTCGACCGCGGCCGACGACACCGCGGCGATCACCTCCTCCGCCTGCTCCGCCGGGCAGTGCACCATCACCTCGTCGTGCTGGAAGAACACCAGCCGCGCCGGCTCCGGCAGCAACCCGCGCAGCACCGCCATCAGCGCCAGCGCCCACTCGGCCGCCGTGGCCTGCACCACGAAGTTGCGCGTGAACCGCCCCCGGTCCCGGGCCGCCCGCGTGCCCTCGGGCCCCGACACCAGCTCCTTCCACCGCGGCGAGGGCGGCGGGCTGGTGCGCCCGAGCCAGGAGCGCACGAGCCGCCCCTCCTCCCCGTCCTTGGCCGCGTCCTCCACGAACTGGTAGGCCCTGGGGAAGCGCTGCCGCATCACCGCCAGCAGCTTGGGCGCGTCACCGCTGGTGCCGCCGTACATGGCGGACAGCATCGCGATCTTGGCGTTGTCACGCTCGCCGCCGAACGACTGCGCCAGCGCCGAGTACAGGTCGATCTCCCCGGCGGCCCTGGCCAGCCCCACGTCGCCGGCCATCGCGGCCAGCACCCGCGGCTCCAGCTGGGCGGCGTCGGCGACGACCAGCACCCACCCCTCGTCGGCCACCACCACCCGGCGCATCACCTTGGGGATCTGCAGCGCCCCGCCGCCGCTGGTGGCCCAGCGCCCGGACACCACGCCGCCCACCACGTACTCGGGCCGGAAACGCCCGCCCCGCACCCACTGGTCGGCCCACACCCACCCGTGGAAGCTGTACAGCCGGGCCAGCTCCTTGTAGGCCAGCAGCGGCTTCACGGCGGGGTGGTCGATCTGCTTGAGCTCCCACGAGCGGGTGGTCTTCAACGCCACCCCCGCCCCCTTGAACGCCTTGACGAGCTGCTGCACCGAGTCGGGGTTGACCGGCTGGCCGAGGGCCGCGGTCACCTCGTCGGCCAGCGCCTGCAGCTTGGCCGGGCGCATGCCGTGGACGGGCCGCGGCCCGAGCAGCTCGGTCAGCAGCTCGTCGTGCACGTCGCGCCGCCAGGGCATGCCGTCGTACGACATCTCGGCCGCGATGAGCGCCCCCGCCGACTCGGCCGCCACCAGCAGCCGGAACCTGCCCGGCTCGGGCAGCGCCTCGATCCGGCGCAGCTGGTCGGCCAGCACCTCCGCCACGGCCTCGGCCGCGAGCGGCTCGGGCGCGAACAGCGTGCCGGGCGCGCTCGGCTGCTCCTCCGGCACCGGCCGCCCGTGCAGCCGGGCGTGGGCGGCCCTGGCCGAGCGGCTCTCGCCGTAGCGGCCCTCGTACGCGAGCAGCAGCCCCTCGGTGAGCGCGACGTCGTGGCAGCGCGAGACCCGCGCGCCCGCGCTCAGCAGGTCGGGATAGACCTCCCGCGCGTCGGCCCACACCCACCGCGGGCGCTCGGCGTCCTCCAGCTCGCGTACGGCCCCCGCCAGGTCGGCGGGACGCCGAGCCGAGCCGCCCACGGGCAGCAGCGTCTCTCCGGCGACCACGACATGCACGTGGTCAAGAGTGCCAAACGGCTACGACAAAGCGATGCGCACCTCGTCCTCCATCGGCGGATCGACCTCCTGGGCCCGGCACCCCGTGGCGGCGAAGCACCGCACGGTCAACTCCTCGGGGGTGACCGACAGGTGCAGGAACTGCTTGAAGAACGGCGGCGTGTCCCAGTCGGACAGCTCCGACAGGTAGCGGTGGAACACCTTGTCCACCGGCAGCCTGAGCGGCCACGGCCATGCCCCGAGCAGCCGCGCCGCCCACCGCATCCTGCGGGTGATCGTGACCGGGCCCTGGGGGGTCCGGACCGGCTCGTTCTTGATCTGGTCCGACATGACGCACAGGGCCTCGGAGGGTGTGAGGTACATCCACTTCATCCGCAGGCGGTGCGCGTACAGCTGGCTGTAGAAGGACAGGGAGTCGCCGCGCAGCGGGTAGCACCTGAAGTCGTCCTCGTGCACGCCCTTGACGTCGACCCGCTGGATCGTGTGCGTGGCGTGCATGAAGGCGCCGCCGCCGCCGGACACGATGTACTGGATCACCCGGTCGCCCACTTTGACCGGGTAGCGCTGGTAGTTGTGCACGTCTCCGCCGATGGCCGCGACGTAATGGTTCGCCGGGTCGCGCACGATGTCGTCGATCGTGCCGCCTTCCTCCAGCGGTGAGGGCTTGTAGACGTTCCCGGTGTAGATGGGCTTGCCCGTGACGAGGATCTTCGGCCGCGGATCGCGCGAGACGCGCCGCAGCCACGCGGTCTGCCCCTTGTCGATGATGTTCTTGATGCCGGTGTCGACGCCGACGATCAGCAGGCTGTCGCTCTCGATCACCCAGTACGGCCCCGGCTGCGTCACTTGCTGGGACGGCTTGCCCCTGAGCTCCCGCGCCTGCGCCAGCCCTTCTTCGTCGATGGCCTCCGGCTTGCGCCACAGCAGGCCGCGCAGCCAGCGGTCCGGCTTCGGCTTGAGCGCCGGCGCGTCACAGAAGACCCGCATGAAACCGCCGAGCCCGTCGTACCAGTCGTGGTTTCCGGGGACGGCGTAGATCGGGGCGTCATAGTCCTTGTACGGACGGAAGAACTTGTCCCCGTACTCGTTTCCCGATCCCGTCGGATAGATCACATCGCTCGCAATGACGGCGAACGACGTGTCTTCCCCCACTTTCAACATCCCCGGAACAACGGCGTACTGGGATGCGTCTCCCTCGCCTGTATCACCGAGCAGGAGGAAACTGAAATTTCCCCCGACCGGCGGTTTTATACGAAATGCCGGATCAATCCCCCGCGCTTCCTGAGCCGCCACCCATCGCGCCCGAACCTCTCCCGACGGATCCCCGAACAACCCCGCGAGGATGTCGTTACGCGATCTCCACAGCGTCACCAAATTCAGCCAGGTAAACCCGTGATCGTTAGGTCTGAGCTGCGCGAACGTCCCCGTTTGTGTGCAGGCCCATCCTGCTCCCTCCTCTGACACCCTTGAGGAAAGCTGCTTTCCCCGCTCGGCCGCGACTTCCACCATGACCACATACTTACCGCGATCACCCATTCGCGCACCCGGAACGCTCCGTACCGTAAGGAACACAGAAGGTTCGCAATGGTGTACCCTCAACCCCCCAAGCAAGCGGTAGGGACCGTCGAGGGGGGTGCTCCATGAGCCGTAACGGCCCTGACGACACGACCCGGAGCGGCACTTCCGACGTTGAGGCCATCGAGGGTCTGCTGGCATACGCGCAAACCCGGTCATCCCGCTGGAGCGGGGCGGCCCTCAAACGGGTCAGCGACGCGGTCGCGCGCAGCCGGGCCCTCGACGCACGTGCTCCGGGCACGCACACGGCCCTGCTGGCCCGCAGCCTGCTCGCCAAGGCGAAACTCCTGCTCAAGCGGAACCGGGCAGCGGAGGCGCTCCCCCTGGCGCAGGAGGCGGTGGCGCTCACCCGGCTGACGGGCGGCGCCCCGCTGGCGGTGGCACTGTACTGCCTGGCCACCACCCTCGAGTCCCTCCACCGCTACAGCGAAGCCGCCGCCGCGATCGCGGAAGCCGACCAGATCCTCCCCCCGCACGAACCCTGACCCATCCGAACCAACGGAGCCAGGGGGTCGGGCTACGCGGCCGGGGGTGGGATGAGGGCGCCGGGGTTGAGGATGCCGGCGGGGTCGAGCCGGTCCTTGACCGCCTGCAGGATGCCCACCCCCACCGGCCCCACCTCGGCCGCATAAGCGTCCCGGTGGTCGCGTCCGACCCCGTGGTGGTGGGTGATCGTGCCGCCGGCCGCCACGATGGCCGCGTTCACCGCCTCCTTGGCGTGCTCCCACTGCCCCACCGGGTCCCCCTCCTGCGCGACGACGACCGTGAAGTACAGCGAGGCCCCGGTCTCGTACACGTGGGAGACGTGGCACATGACGAGCGGCGAGCCGAACGCGCCCGCCAGGGCAAGCCGCACCGCGTCGTAGAGCCGTGGCAGGTTGGCCCAGAACCCGGCCGTCTCCAGGGTCTCGACGGTGGCTCCGGCCCCGAGCAGCGAGTCGCGGAGGTACGGCGCGGAGAAGCGCCCGTGCTCCCACGCCTCCCCCGGCTCGGCGCCCAGCGGCTCGCCTCCCATCCGGGTCAGCACGGCGGCGGCCCCGGCCTGCCGGGCGGCCGCCGAGCCCCATCCGGAAACCGAGGCGGGGGTGCTCTCGTAGCCGGCGATCAGGAGGCAGCCCGAGCCGCCCGAGCCGATGGCGTCCGGCTTCGCCAGGCCGATCATGGTCTCGGTCTCGTCCGAGAGCCGGAGCACCGTCGGGAGCGGCCCCTCCTGGGCGAGTGCGCGCACCGCCGCCGTCCCCTCCGCGAACGTCCCGAACCGCCACCCCTCGTACCGCTGCTCGTCAGGAGCCCGCCGCACCCTCAGCCGCAGGGACGTGATGACCCCGAAGGCGCCCTCGGAGCCCAGCACGAGCTGGCGCAGATCGGGCCCGGCCGCCGACTTGGGGGCGCGCCCGAGGTCCAGGGTGCCGGTGGGCGTGGCCACCGTGAGGCCCACGACCATGTCGTCGAAGCGCCCGTAGCCCGCGGAGGCCTGGCCGCTGGAGCGGGCCGCCGCGAAGCCGCCGAGGGTGGCGTACTCGAAGGACTGGGGGAAGTGGCCCAGCGTGAGGCCGTGCGCGGCGAGCAGCCGTTCGGCCTCGGGGGCGCGTACGCCGGGCTCGAAGGAGGCCACGAGGGACTCCAGGTCCACGGAGAGCAGGCGGTCGAGCCGGCCCAGGTCGAGGGCGATCACCCCCGTGAAGCCCGAGCCGGAGGCGGTGAGGCCGCCCACCACGGAGGTGCCGCCGCCGAAGGGGATCACGGCGACGCGTTCGGCGGAGCACAACCGCAGCAGCTCGGCCACCTCCTCGTGCGAGCCGGGCAGCACCACCGCGTCGGGCGCGGCCGAGCCGTCCCCCGCACGCATCCGCAGCAGGTCGGGGGTGGACTTGCCGCGCGTGTGGCGGACGCGGGCCTCGTGCGAGGTCAGCACGTACGCGGAGCCGACCACCCCGGCCAGCGCGCCGAGCAGCGGCTCGGGCAGGGCGACGGGCGGCAGGCGCACCGATTCGAGGCCGACGGCGGGGACGTCCGGGGCGCGGACGCCGAGGAAGTCGCGCAGGAGCGCGCGGACCTGCTCGGGCAGTTCGCGGGCGAGAGCCGGGTCGCCCCAGCCGGACCACAGCATCGGTTCTCCAGTCACGTTTACACTGTGACACATGACGTCGATTCGTCACAACGATGGGGTGCTGGACGCGGCCCGCGACTGCGTGCTGGCCTACGGCGTGCGCAGGACGACGCTCACCGACGTGGCGCGCCGGGCGGGGGTGTCGCGGATGACGATCTACCGCCGCTGGCCCGACGTGCGCACGCTGGTCGCGGACCTGATGACCAGGGAATGGGTGCGGGTGGTCGAGGAGCTCGACCTGGCGGACCCGGTGCGCGCGGTCGTCGAGGGGGTCAGGGGGCTGCGCTCCCATCCGCTGTGGCGGAAGATCGTGGAAGCGGATCCGGAGCTGCTGCTGCCGTACCTGCTCGACCGGCGCGGCGCCAGCCACGAGGCGATACTCGAGGTGCTGGAGCGCGCCGTCGGGGATCCGGGCAGGGCGCGTGCGGTGCTGCTGGTGGCGCAGTCGTTCCTGCTGTCGGCGCCCACGATGCTCGGCCCGGTGACCATGGACGAGCTCGACGCCGAGCTCACCGCCCTGCTGGAGGCCTATCTTGGATAGCTCGCATGGAGGCACCTTGGACAACAGCTCGCTGAACGCCCGCAGAAGATCCCGTGAGCTGCGCCGCGTCGCGGAGGAACGGCTCGACGTGCTGGTGGTCGGGCTCGGCGCGACCGGCGCCGGCGCCGCGCTGGACGCCGCGTCCCGTGGGCTCAGCGTAGCGGCGATCGACGCGCACGACCTGGCTTTCGGGACGTCCAGGTGGAGTTCCAAGATGATCCACGGCGGCCTGCGCTATCTGGCCAAGGGGCAGGTGGACGTCGCCTACGAGAGCGCGGTCGAGCGCGGCATCCTGCTCCGCACGACGGCTCCGCACCTGGTCTCGGCCCACCCGTACCTGCTGCCGCTGACGAAGGCGGTCTCGCGGCGGCAGGCGGCGCTCGTGATGAGCGGCTACCGGCTCGGCGACGGCCTGCGGGCCGCCGCGCGCACG
>NZ_JBSFTC010000100.1:0-35640 GCF_053590415.1 Nonomuraea sp. NPDC003201 | reverse complement strand
GCTGACCGCGGCCGACGTGGCCGCGGCGGTGCCGGCGGCCATCCGCGCGGTGACCGGCGGGGGCCGCTCGTCGTAGGGGTGGCCGGGGGCGGAAATCGCGCTCGACCACCCGCGTGAGCTGCCACACTGGAGGGATGTACTCCTCGATGGCCACACCGGCCCAGGCGCGGGTCGATCTGGCCGCGATCAGGCACAACGTGGCCCTGCTCAAGGAGCGGGCCGGCGGCGCGGAGCTGATGGGCGCCGTCAAGGCCGACGCGTACGGGCACGGGCTGGTGCCGGCGTCCGAGGCCGTCATCGAGGGAGGCGCGAGCCGGCTGGGCACCGCGTTCGTCCGGGAGGCGCTCGAGCTGCGCGCGGGCGGGGTGACCGCGCCGATCCTGTCGTGGCTCATCACCCCCGGCGAGCCGCTCGACGAGGCCCTCGACAAGGACATCGAGCTGTCGGCCTCCGACACGGGGCTGCTCGGCGAGATCGAGGCCGCCGCCCGCCGCACGAGGCGCACGGCCAGGCTCCACCTGGAGGCCGACACCGGCATGAGCAGGGGCGGCTCGCCGCTGGCCGCCTGGCAGGGGCTCCTCGAAGGGGCGCTGAAGCTCCAGGCCGAGGGCGTCGTCGAGATCGTCGGCCTCTGGTCCCACTTCGCCTGCGCCGACATTCCCGGCCACCCGTCGATCGAGCAGCAGCAGGAGGCGTTCAGAACGGCGCTGAAGCTGGCCGAGCGGGCCGGCGCGGCGGGCTCCCACGTGATCCGGCACCTCGCCAACTCCGCGGCCACCGTGACGCTTCCAGAGGCCCGCTACGACCTGGTCAGGCCCGGCATCGCGATGTACGGCCTGAGCCCCATCCCCGAGCTGGGCGACTTCGGGCTCAGACCGGCGATGACGCTCGTGGCGCAGGCCGGGCTGGTCAAGCGGGTTCCGGAGGGCTCGGGCGTGTCATACGCTCACCTGTACGTCACCGACCGCGAGACCACCCTCGGCCTCGTGCCGCTCGGATACGCCGACGGGATCCTCAGGCACGCCACCGGGCGGGTCGAGGTGCTGGCCGGCGGGCGGCGCAGACTGATCGCGGGCCGGGTGTGCATGGACCAGTTCATGATCGACATGGGCGACGACCCCTTGTCGGCGGGCGACGAGGTCGTGCTCTTCGGGCCCGGTGACGGGGGCGAGCCGACCGCTCAGGAGTGGGCGGATAATCTCGGCACGATCACGCATGAGATCGTGACCAGGATCGGGTCGCGCGTGCCGCGGGTCTACGAGCACAGGCGCTCGGAGTGACGACGGGCACTTCGCGGCAGGCATGAGCGGAGAAGGATCGGGGAGATGACGACGACAACACGGCGCAGGGTAGGCATCGCCGGCGCGCTCGTCGGTGCGGCTTCCGCCGGCGTCGCGGCGGCGGCGCTGGCCAAGCGGTACGCGGTCGGCAGGATCAGGCTGCGCCCCGACACCGAGGCCAGCGAGCCGTTCGGCGAGCTGCGGGGCAGGGAGCGCACGCTCGTCACCTCCGACGGCAAGGCGCTGCACGTCGAGGTCGACGGGCCCGAGGACGCCGAGCTGACCGTCGTCTTCTGCCACGGCTACTGCCTCAACCTGGAGTCCTGGCACTACCAGCGCAAGGACCTGCGCGAAAACTACCGCATGGTGCTGTGGGACCAGCGCTCGCACGGGCGCTCGCAGCGCGCGGGCGCCGACGGCAGCACGATCGACCGGCTGGGCGCCGACCTGGCCGAGGTGATCGAGAAGTTCGTGCCGGGACCGTGCGTGCTGGTGGGCCACTCCATGGGCGGCATGACGATCATGGCGCTGGCCGACAGCCACCCCGAGCTGTTCGCGGACAAGATCCGCGGCGTCGCGCTCATCGCGACCTCGGCGGGCAAGCTGGCCGAGCTCACGCTGGGCATGCCGGCGATGGTGTCCAAGGCGGTGCACAAGATCGCCCCGTCCACGATCTCGATCCTGGGCAAGGGCGGCGCCCTCGTCGACCGCACCCGCCACGCGGGCAGCGACATCGCGTTCCTGATGACCCGCTACATGGGCTTCGGCGACTCCAAGAACGTCAGCCCGACCGTGGTCGACTTCGCCGAGTCGATGATCAGGGCCACGCCGACCGAGGTGTTCGCCGACTTCTACCCGGCGCTGATGAACCACGACAAGCTCTCCGCGCTCGACGTCCTCGACCAGGTGCCCACCGCGATCATGGTGGGCGAGCGCGACTGGCTCACCCCGCCCGACCACAGCAAGGCCATCGCCGCGGCGCTGCCCAAGGCGCAGCTCACCGAGGTGCCCGACACGTCCCACCTCATCCAGCTGGAGCGGCCGGGCGCCGTCAACGACGCGCTGCGCGACCTGATCAAGAGGGTGGAGATGCAGTGAGGCTGGCGACCGCCGAGGACATGCGCGCGTACGGCGCCCGCCTGGCCGGGCAGCTGCGCGCCGGAGACCTGCTCGTCCTGTCGGGCGCGCTCGGCGCCGGCAAGACCACGCTCGTGCAGGGCATCGCCGAAGGGCTCAAAGTCCGCGGCCCGATCACCTCGCCCACGTTCGTGATCGCCCGGGTGCATCCTTCGCTGCGCCAGGGGCCGCCGCTCGTGCACGCGGACGCCTACCGGCTCGGCGGCGACCTGGAGGTCGACGACCTCGACCTGGACGCCTCGCTGGAAGAGTCCGTCACCGTCGTGGAGTGGGGCGAGGGGCTGGTCGAAGGGCTGGCCGAGGACCGGCTGGAGATCCACATCGACCGCGAGGCGGGCGACGAGGTCCGCATTGTCACCCTGCGCGGCGTGGGTCCGCGATGGGCCGACACGCCGTCTGAGCCGCTGGAAGACTAAAACCGCCGTCAATTTTCGGCAATACTGGCACCCTTGACGTACCAGGCCAATGACATAAATCATGATCGTTGGTCAGGGATTGGCCCAGATTTTCTGGGTATCAGGAGGGGCGACATCCATATTTCTGATGGATGCTGGGTGGTACGACGGCGGAGTGGGGTGCGGCCGGTGCTCAGGGTCAGGCGAGTCGCGTACGCGGGAGCCATCGTGATGGTCGGTCTGACCGGCTGCACGGCTTCCGCCGATGCAAATCCAACAGGCACAGCCACGCCCAGCCCCACAGCCAGCGGCACCGCCGCCCCGGCCGCCACCGCCACGGGCAGCCCGCGGCCCTCGACCAACAGGCAGACCATCTCGGTCCAGCTCAACCCCGACCGCGTCACCGCGGGCGAGACCTCCAAGGTGTGGATCCTGGCCAACTGCCCGGTGCCGACCGGCGGCCCGGCGCACACCGGCACCGGGACCTCGCGCGCGTTCGTCAACGGCGTCGTGCTCAACCCGGTCGCCGGGGCCTCGGCGACCCCCACCGCGACCGCCACGTCCGCCAACGGCTCGCCGTGGGTGCGCGGTGAGGCGCAGGTCTCGGGAACGGTCCGGCGCGGCTCCTATCGGGTCGACGTCAAGTGCGACGGCACCAACGACCTGGGCCGGGCCACCCTCAGGGTCGCCGCGGCCGAGGCCGTGCCGTCCACCGTGCCGAGCAAGGCGCCCAAGGCGGGCGGCGGCGGCACGTACGGGATGGACGCGAGCGACGACTCCTCGATCCCGATCGGCCCCGCGGGCGTGCTGGTCGGCCTCGCCCTGGTCGCGGGCATCGGCTTCGCGGTCAAGCGCCGCAAGGCGTAGCGATGGCCCGACCTGGACGGGTGGTGCTCGCCGGCGCCGCCACGGGCCTGCTGCTGGTCGCGTTCGGCAAGAGCATGCAGACCGGCAGCACGCCCACCGCGTCGATCGTGCCCGAGAGCATCGACATCCCCTCGATCGAGGTGGACGCACCGCTGATGAAGCTCGGTTTATCGAAGGACGGCGAGGTCGAGCTGCCCCCGTACGAGAAGCCGAAGGTGGCCGGCTGGTACTCCGGCAGCGCCGTGCCCGGCGAGAAGGGCGCCTCGGTGATCATCGGCCACGTCGACACCAAGACGGCCCCCGCCGTGTTCTACAAGCTCAGGCAGTTACGCAAGGGCGAGACCGTCAAGGTCGAGCGCAGTGACGGCAAGGTCGTGAGCTTCAAGGTCGACCACATCGAGCAGGTGCACAAGGACAGCTTCCCCACCAGGCGCGTGTACCTGGAGGACGGTCTCAAGCTGGTCACCTGCGGCGGCAAGTTCGACTACGCCAAGGGCGAATACCTGGACAACATCATCGTGTACGCCTCCCGCGCCTGAAAAACGGTTTGCGGTCCCTTTCCCCTCGTCCGGGATCATGGACGCGTGAGTGTGAACACCAGCCCGCCCGCGTCCGGCGTACGCCTGCCCTGGAGGTGCGTGCACCCGCAGGTGCGCGCGGCGGTCGAGGGCTTCCTCGGGGCGCGCGTGGCCGAGGCGGTCACCCAGCCCGGCGGCTTCTCGCCGGCGGCAGCGGTCCGCCTGCGCGCGGAGAACGGCAGGCGCGCCTTCGTCAAGGCCGTCGGCCCCGAGCCGAACGCCGACAGCGTCCGCATCTACCGCGCCGAGCTGGAGATCGCCGCGGCGCTGCCGGACTCCGTGCCCGCGCCCAGGCTGCTGACCGGCTTCGAGCTGGAGGGCTGGGTCGCGCTGGTCTTCGAGGACGTCGAGGGCGCGCCACCCGAGCTGCCGTGGCGGCGGGACCAGCTCGACCGGGTGCTCGACGCCGTCAGGCGGATGTCGGCCGAGCTCACCCCCGCCCCGATCGCCGCGCCGCCCATCGCCGAGTCCATCGGCTCGTCCTTCCACGGCTGGCGCGACCTGCTGGAGGAGGACGCCGGCGGGCTCGACCCGTGGGCGCTGCGCCACCTCGGCGAGCTGACCGAGCTCGAGTCCGGCTGGGCCGCGGCGGCGGCCGGCGACACCCTGGTCCACCGGGACCTGCGGGCCGACAACATCCTACTCAGCGGCGAGCGCGTCTACGTCGTGGACTGGCCGTGGGCCTGCGTGGGCGCGCCCTGGGTCGATCTGGTGGCCATGCTGCCGTCGATCGGCATGCAGGGCGGGCCGATGCCGCACGAGCTGTTCACCGATCCCGACCCCGCGGTGACCGCGGTGGTCGCCGGGCTCACCGGCTATTTCATCCGTCACTCGCGTCTTCCGGACCCGCCGGGACTGCCCACGGTCAGGGCGTTCCAGCGGGCGCAGGGGGTGGTCGCGCTCGACTGGCTCAAGCGTCGTACGGGCTGGTCTTGACTTTTGGAGGCGGCGGGCCGTACGGCGGGTAGGCTAGACAGCCGTGCTGGTCCTGGCCTTTGATACCGCGACACCCGCCGTCACCGCCGCGCTCCACGACGGTGGACGAGTGCTCGCCGAGCACACGACGATCGACGCCCGGCGTCACGGCGAGCTGCTCATCCCCACCATCGAACGCGTGCTGGACGACGCCGGCGCGGCGCTGCGCGACGTGACCGCCATCGTGGCGGGCAGCGGCCCCGGCCCCTACACCGGGCTGCGCGTCGGGCTGATGACCGCGCAGGGGCTCGCCACCACGCTGGGCATCCCCGCGTACGGCATCTGCACGCTCGACGCCGTCGCCTACGGCAGCGGGCTCGCCGAGCCGTTCCTGGTGGCCACCGACGCGCGGCGCAAAGAGGTGTTCTGGGCGCGCTACGCCGACATGCGCACCCGGCTCGACGGGCCCTTCGTCGACCGCCCCGCCGACGTGCCCGTGGACGGGCTGCCGGTCGTGGGCGCCGGCGCCGGGCTCTACGCCGAGATCCTCGGCGAGAGCGACGCGCCCCCGTACCCCTACGCCGGCGCCCTGGCCGCGCTCGCCGCCGAGCGGCTCGCCCAGGGCACGCCGCTCGACCCGCCCCGCCCGATCTACCTGCGCAGGCCCGACGCCGTCGTGCCCGGGGCGCCCAAGCGGGTGACGGCGTGAACCTCCGGCCGATGACCGTGACCGACCTGCCGGCGGTCATGTCGATCGAGCGGGCCACGTTCCCGCTCGACGCGTGGAGCGAGGGCATGATGCGCGGCGAGCTGGCCGACATGCCGCGCTCGCGCCACTACGTGGTGGCCCTTTTGGACGGCGAGATCATCGGCTACGCCGGGCTCGCCGCCGCGGCCGACCAGGCCGACGTGCAGACCATCGCGGTGCTGGAGAAGCACCAGGGCACCGGCATCGGCGGCGCCCTGCTGACCGAGCTGCTGGCCGAGGCGGGCCGCAGGGGAGCGCGGGAGATCTTCCTGGAAGTACGCGCCGACAACCCGCGCGCGCAGGCCGTCTACCGGCATTACGGGTTCGAGGACATCGGCACCCGCCGCCGCTACTACGACGACGGCACCGACGCGATCATGATGAGAAGGAATCTTGATGACTGACGAACCACTGGTCCTGGGCATCGAGACCTCCTGCGACGAGACCGGCATCGGCATCGTCAGGGGCCGCACCCTGCTGGCCAACACGATCGCCTCCAGCATGGAGGAGCACGCCCGCTACGGCGGCGTGGTGCCCGAGGTGGCCTCGCGCGCCCACCTGGAGGCCATGACGCCGACGGTGGAGGCCGCGCTGGCCGAGGCCGGCCTGAAGTTCTCCGACATCGACGCCATCGCCGTCACCGCGGGCCCGGGGCTGGCGGGGGCGCTGCTGGTGGGTGTGGCCGCCGCCAAGTCGTACGCGCTGGGCCTCGGCGTGCCCCTCTACGGCGTCAACCACCTGGCCGCCCACGTGGCCGTCGACCAGCTCGAACACGGGCCGCTGCCCAAGCCGTGCATCGCCCTGCTCGTGTCGGGCGGCCACTCCTCGCTGCTGCTCGTGCCCGACGTGGCTTCGGACGTGATCTCGCTCGGCTCGACGGTCGACGACGCGGCCGGCGAGGCGTTCGACAAGGTCGCGCGGGTGCTGGGGCTGCCGTTCCCCGGCGGGCCGCACATCGACCGGGCCGCGCGCGACGGCTCGGGCGCGGCGATCACGTTCCCGCGCGGCAAGATCGACGACGGGACGCTCGACTTCTCCTTCTCCGGGCTCAAGACGGCCGTGGCGCGCTGGGTCGAGGCCCGCGAGGCGTCCGGGCAGTCGATCCACGTGCCCGACGTGGCCGCCTCGTTCCAGGAGGCCGTGGTCGACGTGCTGACCCGCAAGGCACTTCAGGCGTGCCGGAAGTACGACGTGCACGACCTGCTGATCGGGGGCGGCGTGGCGGCCAACTCGCGGCTGCGCGCGCTGGCCCAGGAGCGGTGCGACGCGGCCGGCGTACGGCTGCGCGTGCCCCGCCCCGGGCTGTGCACCGACAACGGCGCGATGGTCGCCGCCCTGGGCTCCAACCTGGTCGCGGCCGGGATCACGCCGTCGACGCTGGAGATCCCCGCCGACTCCTCGCTGCCGATCACGACCGTTCACGTGTGAGGGCCGTGCCGTCATCGACGGCACGGCCCCCGAAGTCAGTACACCTAGTCCTTGGCCCTGGTGGGGCGCAGGAGGGCCTCGGCCAGGGCCAGCATGGTCTCCTCCAGGGCGCCCAGGCGCTTGGTGAGGTCGTCGGTCGCGGGCTGGACGATGCCGGTGACCGTCTCCGTGAGCTGGTCGCGGTCGGGACGCGCCGTGACGAGCTCGGTGAGCGCGCTCGCGGCGGCGGTCAGGCGCTCGGCCTGGTCTCCGGCGTGCGCCTGGAGCAGCTCGCTCTGGCCCGCCAGGGCCTCGGGGAGGCGGCCCACGCGCTCGCTGACGGTCTCGATGCGGTCGTCGACGGACTCCAGGTGCGCGCTGGCCTGCTCGGCGCGCGTGGCCAGGCCGTTGAGGTGGGTGTCGAGCCCGTTGAAGCGGGTGTCGAGGCCGTCGAACCGGCTGCTCAGGTGCTCCTCGGCCTCGACCAGGCGCTCGTCGACGGAGTCGATCTGGGTGTCGAGCTTGTTGAAGCGGCCCTCGTTGCGCGTGGACAGCTCGCCGAGGCGCTGGTCGGAGGTGGCCATGCGCTCGTCGAGAGCGCCGAAGCGGGCGTCGATCCGTACGTCGAGCGCGTCGAACCTGTCGTCGTGGCGCCCGAGGTGGCCGTCCACGGTGCCCAGCCGCTTGTCGACGCCGCCGAGCTGGTTGTCCACGGACAGGAGCCGCTTGTCGACGCCGGCCATCCTGCCGTCGAGGCCGTCGAGCCTGGTGTCGATGTCGGCCAGGCACTCGTCGGCGGACTCCAGGCGGCTGTCGAACCCGGTGAGCCGCGAGTCGAGCCCCGTGAGCCTGCCCTCGACCCGGTCGAGCCGGGCGTCCACGCCGCTGAGGCGGGCGCTCAGGCGCTGCTCGCTCTCGCCGAGCTGGATGGCGAGGTGCTGGTCGGTCTCGTCGAGCCTGGTGGCGAGGCGCAGCTCGACGTCGGACAGGCGGCTGCCGAGCTGCTCGTCGGACTCCTTGAGGCGGCTGGCCAGCCGCTCGTCCGCCTCGACGAGGCTGGTGGCCAGGCGCTGGTCGGTCTCGTCCATCCGGGCGGTCAGCCGCAGGCCGGTCTGGTCGATCCGGTCGGTCAGTCGCTGGTCGGTCTCGTCGAGCCGGTCGGAGAGCCGCTCTTCGGTCTGGTCGAGGCGGTCGGACAGTCGCTGGTCGCTCTCGCCGAGGCGGACCGTCAGCCGCTGGTCGGTCTCGTCGAGCCGGGTCGTCAGTCGCCGGTCGGTCTCGTCGAGGCGGTCGGAGAGCCGCTGGTCGGTGTCGTCGAGGCGGGTCGTGAGGCGCTGGTCGGCCTCGACGAGCCGCGTGGTCAGCCGCTGGTCCGTCTCGTCCATCCGGACGGCGAGCTGCTTGTCCTGGGCGCTCAGCCGGGCGGTGAGGTGCTCCGACAGGTCGCCGACCGCGACCTCGACCCGGTCGGTGCGGGTGGTCAGGTCGGCCATCGACTTGTCGAGCCTGGTGAAGCGGCTCGCGGCGGCCTCCATGCTGCTGTTGAGCGTGGCCAGCGTGGCGGCGAAGTCGGACATCCCCTTCGTGAGGCCGTCCGTGCTGTCGAGCACCGTCTGCAGGCGGGTCAGCGCCTCGTCCACGCCCTCGCCCATGGTGCCCAGGTCGGCCCGCAGGCCGGGCAGGTCGGCCACCGGGGCGACGCGGGCGTCCACGTCTCCGATCCGCTCCCCGACGGCGTCCACGTGGTCGCGTACCGCCTCGACGTGCTGAGCCAGCCCCTCCGCCCACATCGGCGGCTTGGCGGTGATGTCGTCGAGCCGCCCGCTGACCGCCTGCAGCGTGCCGCTGAGGCCGCCGAGCTCGCGCTCGCGCACCTCGCGCAGCAGCCACTCCATGCCTTCGAGCCGCTGGCGGATCTCGTCCAGCACCGCCCCCTGCGTGCGCTGCTCGTACACATGATCCTGCGAGGCGCGCGCCAGCAGGTCCCGCATCCTCTCGGAGATGCCGGACTGGCCTCCTGCCTGGAGAAGGGTGGTGTGGTTGGAATGGTCCACCGAAAGCTCCTTTGGCTCGCCGACGGTCTGCCGCGCAGCGGTGGGATATAGGTCGATTTTCAGATGAACGAGCGGGAACACGGAAAACCGCAGGGGAGAACTCCCGTCCGCCAACCTTAGCCTCTCGATCAAGGTCCGTCAGGGGCGAAGTGAAAGATCGAGGTTAACAGCAGAATGACCGGTTCAGGCAGGTGGAGAGGTGTCGCAGATGATGACCGATGGCTTATCGATGATTCGGGTAAGGATGATAGTTGCCGATTTTTCGCCATTTAGGCGGAGATCTGAGCGGAGGCGCTCGATGTCGACGGCGGAGCCGCGCTTCTTGATGGTGACATTTCCGACTTGTCGCTCACGGAGGGCGGCGCGCAGCTTTTTCCCTGAAAAGGGGAGAACGTCCTCTACTTCATATCTGGCCGCCCATGGGGTGTCGATCGGGTCGTCACCGGTGATGTAGGCGATCATCGGGTCGAGCAGGCGTCCGTTCACGATTTCCGACACCTCGCCCACGAGATGCGCCCGGATGGCCGCGCCGTCCGGCTCGTAGACGTACCTGCCGACCGGGCCGACGGCGGCCTCGGCGCCCGTGGCCGTCAGCGTGTGGCCGCCGGGCAGCAGGGTGGCGCGGCGGCCCGCTCCCTCCTGGCCGGTCCAGAGGGCGGCCTCCTTGACCTCGCCCTTGTACGAGACCCACTCGGCCTCGGCGCCTCCGGGGATGAACTCGTACGGGATGCCCGGGGCGACCTTGACGCACGCCCGGGAGGCTCTGGCGACCAGGTCGAGCACCACCGGCCAGGGCGGGGAGTAGGCCATGGGGTCGAACGTCCTGCCCCGGCCCGTCCGCCTGGCCGGGTCGGCGAAGAGCACGTCGTACTCCTCCGGCCGCACCTCGGCCGCGTCCCCCACCGACACCGTCACCCTGTCGGCCAGCCCGAGCGCGTCGGCGTTGGCCCTGGCCACGGCGACGGTCAGCGGGTCGGTGTCCACGGCGGCCACGGTGCAGCCGGCGCGGGCCAGCGCGAGGAAGTCGCCGCCGACGCCGCAGCAGGCGTCCACGACCCTCGGCCCACGCGTGAGCCCGCGCTGGGACGTGTCCGTGACGCCGGGCCCGTGCGGGGCCGCGTCCGTGACGCCGAGCTCGTGCGGGGGCGCGTCCGGTCCGTGCAGGGGTGCGTCCGCTCGTGTCTCGGCGGTCAGGCGGCGGGCGCGGTGCTCGGCGACCTCCGTCCGCGTGGACTGCTCCAGGCCGTGCGGCGTGAAGTACATCCGCCCGGCGTCCTCGCCGAACTTGGCCCTGGCGCGGTCCCGCAGCCCCGCCTGGGTGAGCGCCGCGGAGGTCAGCGCGGCGTCGTACGTCTTGCGCATTCTCGTGGCGGCGGCCACCGGATCCGTGCCCACCAGCTCCACGGCCTCCGCGAGCGCGCGCTGCCCGCGCGGTGTCAGCAGCTCGTCGAAGGCGTCAAGGTCCACATCACCCGACGTTAGTGCCACGTCCGACCCGGTCGGACCATGGGCGTACGGTATCTAGAAGGGGCGGATTCGGTCTGATCGCTCTCAGCAGACGCGTTCGTGTTGACTGTCAAGCCCCTCTTGCATATGTTTCCTGTTGGCACTCTCCCCTTGAGAGTGCCAACGTGCGACGAGGCAGGTCTGACACCCGCGACGGCAGGCCCAGCTGGTCGCCTCTTCTAGATCATTCAAATCTGAAGGGGAGGTCCGATCGTGACGACCGCCACCAAGGTTCCCGTTAAGCCGCTCGGCGACCGCATTGTGGTTCAGCCGCTTGAGGCCGAGCAGACCACCGCTTCCGGCCTGGTCATCCCGGACACCGCCAAGGAGAAGCCGCAAGAGGGCAAGGTCCTCGCGGTGGGCCCCGGCAACTGGGATGAGGACGGCGACAAGCGGATTCCGCTCGACGTCTCTGAGGGCGACATCGTCCTCTACAGCAAGTACGGCGGCACCGAGGTCAAGTACGGCGGCGAGGAGTACCTCGTGCTCTCCGCCCGCGACGTTCTCGCGATCATCGAGAAGTAAGCCGGATGTGTCGAGCCCCGGGCGCTCTTGAGGGCGGCCGGGGCTTTCGACGCTAGGAGAGGACTTTCAAACAATGGCGAAGATCCTGGAGTTCGACGAGGATGCCCGCCGCGCGCTCGAGCGCGGGGTGAACGCCCTCGCCGACGCCGTGAAGGTAACCCTCGGCCCGCGAGGCCGCAACGTCGTCATCGACAAGAAGTTCGGTGCGCCGACGATCACGAACGACGGTGTGACCATCGCTCGTGAGATCGAGCTGGAAGAGCGCTACGAAAACCTCGGCGCCCAGCTCGCCAAGGAAGTTGCCACCAAGACCAACGACATCGCGGGCGACGGCACCACCACCGCCACCGTGCTGGCCCAGGCCATGGTCCGCGAGGGCCTGCGCAACGTGGCCGCCGGCGCCTCGCCGCTGTCGCTCAAGCGCGGCATCGACAAGGCCGCCAAGGCGATCAGCGACAAGCTGCTCGACAGCGCCCGCGAGGTCGCCGACAAGAAGGAGATCGCCAACGTCGCGACGATCTCCGCCCAGGACGCGCAGATCGGCGACCTGATCGCCGAGGCGTTCGACAAGGTGGGCAAGGACGGTGTCCTCACCGTCGAAGAGTCCAACGCCATGGGCATGGAGCTCGAGTTCACCGAGGGCATGCAGTTCGACAAGGGCTACGTGTCGCAGTACATGGTGACCGACCCTGAGCGGATGGAGGCCGTCCTCGAGGACGCCTACGTCCTGATCAACCAGGGCAAGATCGCCTCCATCGCGGACTTCCTGCCGCTGCTGGAGCAGATCGCCCAGACGAAGAAGCCGCTGCTCGTGATCGCCGAGGACGTCGAGGGCGAGGCCCTGGCCGTCCTGGTCACCAACAAGATCCGCGGCACCTTCACCTCCGTGGCCGTCAAGGCCCCGGGCTTCGGCGACCGCCGCAAGGCCATGCTGCAGGACATCGCCACCCTCACCGGTGGCCAGGTCGTCAGCGAGGAGGTCGGCCTCAAGCTGGAGCACGTCGGTCTCGAGGTGCTCGGCACGGCCCGCCGCGTCGTCGTCACGAAGGACAACACCACCATCGTCGACGGCGCCGGTGACCCGCAGGCCATCGAGGACCGCGTCAAGGAGATCAAGCTCGCCATCGAGCAGTCCGACTCCGACTGGGACCGCGAGAAGCTGCAGGAGCGTCTGGCCAAGCTCGCCGGCGGTGTGTGCGTGCTGCGCGTCGGCGCCGCCACCGAGGTGGAGCTGAAGGAGAAGAAGCACCGCCTCGAGGACGCGATCTCCGCGACGCGCGCCGCGATCGAGGAGGGCATCGTCTCCGGCGGTGGCTCCGCGCTGATCCACGTCTCCAAGGACCTCGACGACCTCGGCCTGACGGGCGACGAGGCCACGGGTGTCGCCGTCGTGCGCCGCGCCCTGGTCGAGCCGGCCCGCTGGATCGCCGAGAACGCCGGTCTCGAGGGCTACGTGGTGACGCACAAGGTCGCCGAGCTGGAGGCCGGCCACGGCCTCAACGCCGCGACCGGCGAATACGGCGACCTGATCGCGCAGGGCGTCATCGACCCGGTCAAGGTCACGCGTTCGGCCGTCCAGAACGCCGCGTCGATCGCGGGCATGCTCCTCACGACCGAGGCGCTCGTGGTGGACAAGCCCGAGGAGGAGGCCCCCGCCGCCGGCGCGGGCCACGGTCACGGCCACGGCCACTGACCCGGCTCCTCTCTCGCCACGGCCCGCACACCCGAAAGGGTTGCGGGCCGTTCGGCGTTCCTGGGACGGTTCAGCGCAGGCCTATCGCGCTCTCCCAGAACCAGTTCCAGCGGATCTCGTCCCGGAAGCGGTTCACGCCCGCCTCGTACAGGACGCCGATCGCGCCGTTGCCGAGGAGCGCCATGTCGGAATATCCGGCGTGGTCGCCGTCGATCCTCACCCCCGCGTTGTTGGTGGAGTTGTCGTAGTTCCGCCAGGTCGCGCCTTCGTCGAAGGACGAGCGCACGTTCATGCCCACCGGGTTGTTGTCGGTCTTCGGCGTGGCGGGTGCGGAGAGCAGGATCCGGGTGTTGGGGGCCTTGTCCCGCTGGCGCAGCAGGGCCGGATGGGTGGGCGGAGCGGTGACGGCGCCGTCGGCCCGGAAATCGCCGTCGAACGACTCGCCGCCGTCCGTGCTCACGCCCCGGGCCAGGCCGTGGACGGAGGTCTGGTCGTCGGGCACGGCGCCGTTGCGGGCGATCACGAGGATGCCGCCGTCGGTCCGCTCGACCAGGGTCTGCTCACCCAGCTTCAGGACCGACTTGTCGTAGGTCGCGGTCGCGCCGATCTGCCACGTCGCGCCGCGGTCGTCGCTGTAGATCAGCCGTACGCTCTGCGTGTCGCCCACGCTGAAGTAGACGGGCACCACCAGGCGGCCGTTGTGGGCCGGCTGGGTCAGCTGGATGCCGTGCCCCGGCCCCGTGGCGAACCAGTCCCCGGCGCCCGCGGGCGCCTTGACGACGCCCGACAGGTCCTTCGGGCTCGACCAGGTGACGCCGTCGTCCGTGCTGACCTGGACCTTCGGCGTACGCGGCGTCGTCTGGGACGCGGTCGGCTCCGAGGTCGTGAACAGGAACACCGGCCCGCCGGAGTCGGCGACCACGGTCGCGTTCCCCTGCAGGGCCGCTCCGGCCGTACTGGGCAGGACGACCCTGCTCGCCTCCCAGGTGACGCCGTCGTCGGTCGAGCGCCGCATGACGACGTCGAACGCGCCGTGGTCGGCGCAGTTGTTCTTGTTGCGCCGCTCGGCGAAGGCGAGCAGCACGCCGTTCCTGGTCTTCACGACCGCCGGCAGCCGGTAGCAGGTGGCCCCCTGGGATCCGCCGGCGGGGATCGACTTCCACAGGGTCTGCTTGTGGAAGACGTACGTGGGGGCCTGCGCGGCCGCCGCGGGTGATGCGCTGAGGGCGACGGCCATGAGCGCTCCGGCTGCCGCGGTGAACGTCCGAAATGTACGCATCAATGCCTCCATTTACGCGTTCGCGGCCATGATCGTCTCATCGGTCGTCCCCTTGATCCACTGCCTCCTGAAGATCGGCGCCGCAGTCGCCGTGCGTCGGCGACGACCGGCGGCCGCCTGGCGCGGGCGCGGTTCGGGGTATCCATGGAGCGATCCCCTCGTCCGGTCGATCGCATCCGCACGACGCGGCACGAAAGCGAGTACTCGATGGGGACGGCGTCAGCGACGACCTGCCGGCGGCGACCGCGGTTGGTGGACGCGGCGGAAGGGCGCTCCACCTCTCGCCGCTCGTCCTTTGATGCGCATCGTGAGGGCCTTGTTGGCTGGGGGCTCGGTTCGACCGCGGGGCGAGCGGTTGTGGCGGTGGCGGCCCTCTGCCGGAACGGCTCTTGGTCGGCGGGGATCGGGGTTGCGTCCGAGGGGTGTGGGGCTTGCCCCCACGGGGTGCTGCCCGAGCTCTCCATCGCGCGAAGCGCGTCGCCGAGGTGAGGATCATGCCGTTTGCCCCGGTGCCCCTTGGGCTTCCAGGGATCTCTGGCGGGCGGTTGGGGAGAAGTGGGCGGAAAAGGTGGATTATTGGAGTAAACCGGCAGTGGGTGATAAGCGTCCGGGATCTGACAATTATCGTGCATTCCAGGTTATGGGATGAAACATTATGTCACTAGTTAAGCCTTAGTGTGGTCATTTGATTACTGCCCGTTATCGTCGCTTCAATGTGACCAATCCGTAGCCGTTCGCCATGACGACAGGCCGGATCAGTGCGGGCATCATGCCTATCGTGAGCGAGGGAAGCGTCGCCGACGCCAAAATTGGGGTAAGGCTCGCGTCGAGACTTCCGGCACGGACGGATGACTCCGACCTTAGGGAACTGACGAGCCTCGCCGTACAGGGAGATCGCAGTGCGATCGAATCCCTGCTCGGCGAGTTGCGTCCGATGGTGGTGCGGTATTGCCGCGCCCGGCTGGGCAGGGTTTCAGGGCAATATCACATTGCCGATGACGTAGCCCAGGAGGTGTGCATCGCGGTCCTGTCCGCGCTGCCGCGATACCGCGACATGGGGCGGCCGTTCGCCTCCTTCGTGTTCGGGATCGCCTCGCACAAAGTGGCCGACGCGCTACGGAGTTCGGTGCGCTCGGCCGTACCGACTCAGGATCTGCCCGATGGGCCGGACGACGGGCCGGGGCCCGAGGAGACCGTGGTCCGCTACATCGAGGTCGAGCACGCGCGCAGGCTCCTGGCCAGATTGCCCGAGAATCAGCGCGAGTTGCTGCTGTTGCGGGTGGTGTCAGGGTTGTCGGCTGAGGAGACCGGTAATGTACTCGGTATGTCACCGGGTGCGGTTCGTGTCGCCCAGCATCGGGCGCTTGCCAGGTTGAGGCAGATGGCCGAGCTGGAGTCGGCTTGACGTCAGAGGAGGAGACCGACGCGCTGCTCGACGCGCTCGGTCGTGGAGAGAGCCCTGACTCAGGCGATCCAGCCGTGCGGTTGCTGGCCGTGCTGCTCGATGATGTCGGTCAGCGGCGTTCCTCCGTGTCGATGACGCCGTCGACGTAGCCTCTGGCGTACTCCCAGCTGACGTAGTCGGCGGGGTCCGGGTGAAAGGCCGGCTCGTGGACCTGCGGCTGGCCTTTCTCGATCATTTGTCGTAGGTTGCCGCGCAGCAGCTCCCAGTCGAAGAAGTGCTGCTCGCCGCATTCAGGGCAGTCGAGTACGAGGCCCAGGACCCCCTGCGGTTCGAGCAGGGAGCGGAAGACCTCGACGTCGGCGAGGTCAGTGATGGCCTCGTCGCGTTCGGCTGCGGTGAGTGGCTCGGCGTCGTCGAGGGCGCCCATCGCCGAGGAAGGGTCGTTCGGGTCGTCCGCGAACGGGTCGCGGGGGACGTCTTCCAGCACCTTCCCACCATATGACCGAAGCGGCCCGAGCGGTGGACATTACCTCAGCCATCCGCGCCTGGCCGCCTCCACGCCTGCGTGGAAACGCGACTGAGCGCCCAGTTCGGACATGGCGTCCGCGAACCTCGCCCGGACCGTTCGCACCGATACGCCCAGTTGGCGGGCTATGGAGTCGTCACACATGCCCTGGGCGGCCAGGCGGAGGACCTGGACCATGCCGTCGCCCCGGCGGCCCCAGGGCAGGGGCACGGCCCTGGCCCACAGCTCCCTGAACAGCGTGCGGAGCATGCCCACGACGATCGGCGTGCGGATCAGATAGAAGTTGTACGCGTGGTCCGGCAGGTTGCCGCCCCAGTACGGGGGCAGGCCCGCGACCTCGGGCCCCGCGGTCATGAACCAGCTCGGCACCCGGTCCAGCGTGCGCACCTTGCCGCCTGTCTCCAGCACCCGGGTGAGCTGGTCGCGTACGCCCGGCAGAGCCAGAGTCGAAACCGGGATGATCACGTGAACCGTGAGAAGTTTTCGTTCTTGCGCGTCAATCCATAGTTCCGCAAATTTGCGCGCGAAATCGATCATTGTGCGTTCGTCGGGAACCGCGGTCAATAATTCCATCGGCGGAGACTGCACGGCTATGCCGACCACGCTCTCGTACAGCACGTCGGCCCCGTTCACCATCTCCACCGTGAAGGTGCCGCTCTGGTAGTCCCGGCCGGCGTCGTAGTCGCGGATCAGCGACCGGATCGAGCCGAGCGCCGAGTCGATCCTGCGGCTCTCCTCCGCCAGCCGGTCGAGCCGATCGGCGATCACCCTGCCGAGAGCCGCGGCCGGGTGTCTGGCCAGGTATTCCCCCGACTGCTCGTCGATCACGCCCAGCTTCACGAGGTCGTCGAGCTGGCGGCCGACCTTCTCGACGGGACCGTCCATGGCCTGCGCGAGATCGGTGCGGGTCGCGCGGTGCAGGCGCAACACCGCGGTGTACAGCGCGGTCTGCGTCGGGTCGAGGCCCAGCGTCTCGAAAGGATCAGGCATCGTACGGGGCTCGTTGCGCATTATGGGCGGCTCCGTTGGGGGGACACGGGCGTGCCGTGAGGATAACCCCGCATTACGCTCGTGTCCCCCCGTTACGGGGACTGGTCGGAGCGCGGTGTGCAACTTCGTGCAATTGCACGTTTTCACATTGCGTTGTTTCGTTCCGTAACGCAGGCTTTACCTAGCGTCGGCATCCTGTGAGGGCTGAAGCGACAGCGGGCCATCAGGACGCGGAGGGGGGTTCGGTGGCGCCAAGCGTCGCCTTGACCCGGATGCCGGTGGCCGAGACACGGGACGGATCACCGACCGTCCCGTGTCTCGGCACTTTTCGATGCCGGGAGTACGACGGGCCGTGGGGGTCATCGTGCTCCCGGCATCGCCGTTGTGGCCGCGGCCCGGGTGATGCGGCCGGGGGACGGCCGGGCGCTGGGTGGGGCACGCACGCAATCCGCGGGCCGGCGGGGCGGCTGGGCGGGCGGCGCGACCAGGCGGCGCGGCCGGGCGAGTAGCCGGACGGATGGCGGCCGGCGGGTGGCGGCGGCGTCGTGCGGGGTATGCCGGATGGCGGCCGGTGGGGTGGTCGGTTGAAGGAGGTGCTGGGGGTGGAGAAGGCGGTGGGCGCGGCGGGTGTGGGTGCTGCGGCGCAGTTTGGAGGCAGGGCCTAGACTTGGCTCAATCAGAGCAACGGCAAGAGGGGGCCGCAGCATGTCCAAGTTCACCGAGACAGGTTTGACCTTCGACGACGTGCTGCTGGTGCCCGGCTATTCAGACCTGCAACCAGGCGAGGCCGATACCAGGGCCCGGTTGTCCAAGGGCATCACGCTGTCCATCCCGCTGGTCTCCGCGGCCATGGACACCGTCACCGAGGCCCGCATGGCGGTCGCCATGGCCCGCCAGGGCGGCATCGGCATCCTGCACCGCAACCTGTCGGTCGAGGAGCAGGCCCAGCAGGTCGACCTGGTCAAACGGTCCGAGGCCGGCATGGTCACCAACCCGGTCACCTGCAGCCCCGACCACACGCTGGCCGACGTCGAGAAGCTCTGTGCGACGTACCGGATCTCGGGTGTGCCCGTGACGGACGTGGACGGCACGCTGCTCGGCATCGTGACCAACCGCGACATGCGCTTCGAGACCGACCAGTCGCGTGCCGTGCGCGAGGTCATGACCAAGATGCCGCTCGTCACCGCCCCGGTCGGGGTGTCGCGTGACGAGGCGTTCGCCCTGCTCCGGCGGAACAAGATCGAGAAGCTGCCGCTGGTCGACTCCGACGGCAGGCTGCGCGGCCTGGTCACGGTCAAGGACTTCACCAAGAGCGAGCAGTACCCGCTGTCCACCAAGGACGCCGACGGCCGGCTGGTCGTGGGGGCCGCCGTCGGCGTCGGTGGCGACGCCGAGCTGCGGGCCAAGGCGCTGATCGAGGCCGGCGTCGACGTGGTGGTCGTCGACGTGGCCCACGGTCACTCCAAGGGCCTGGCCGACATGGTCGGCAAGATCAAGGCCAACAGCAAGGTGCAGGTCGTCGCGGGCAACATCGCGACCAGGGCCGGGGCGCAGATGCTGGTCGACGCGGGCGCGGACGCGGTCAAGGTGGGCGTCGGGCCCGGCTCGATCTGCACCACGCGGGTGGTGGCCGGGGTCGGCGCGCCGCAGGTCACGGCCATCTACGAGGCGTCCAAGGCGTGCGCGCCCGCGGGCGTGCCGGTCATCGGCGACGGCGGCCTGCAGTACTCCGGCGACATCGTCAAGGCCATCGCGGCCGGCGCCGACACGGTCATGCTGGGCTCGCTGCTCGCCGGCTGCGAGGAGTCGCCCGGCGAGCTGATCTTCATCAACGGCAAGCAGTTCAAGTCGTACCGGGGCATGGGCTCGCTCGGCGCGGTGCGCAACCGTGAGCGCGGCGGCACCTCCTTCAGCAAGGACCGCTACGCCCAGGCCGACGTCGGCGGCGACGACAAGTACATCCCCGAGGGCATCGAGGGTCAGGTGCCCTACCGCGGCCCGGTCTCGGCCGTCGCGCACCAGCTCATCGGTGGCCTGCGCCAGGGCATGTGGTACGCCGGCTGCCGCACGATCATGCAGATGCACACCGACTGCGAGCTCATGCCGATCACGGCGGCGGGCCTCAAGGAGAGCCACCCCCACGACATCCAGATGACCGTGGAAGCTCCGAACTATCACAGAAGGTAAGTTCATGACTCAGCAGGTGGAGATCGGCCGGGGCAAGGCCGGACGGCGGGCGTACTCGCTTGACGAGATCGGCCTTGTTCCCTCGCGGCGCACCCGGGACCCGGAGGAGGTCTCGATCGCCTGGCAGATCGACGCCTACCGGTTCGAGCTGCCGGTAGTGGTCGCGCCCATGGACAGCGTGGTGTCCCCGGCGACCGCGATCGAGATCGGCCGCCTCGGCGGCCTCGCGCCGCTGGACCTCGAAGGGCTCTGGACGCGCTACGAGGACCCGTCGCCGCTGCTGGAGGAGTGCGCCGCGCTCGACGCGGAGGCGGCCACCAAGCGGCTCCAGGAGATCTACGCGGCGCCGATCCAGGAGGACCTGATCGGCCGGCGGATCGAGGAGATCCGGGCCTCCGGCGTGACCACCGCCGTGCGGCTGTCGCCGCAGCGTACGGTCCAGTACCACAAGGCCGTGATCGACGCGGGTGTCGACATCTTCGTCATCCGCGGCACCACCGTGTCGGCCGAGCACGTCTCGGGCCGGGCCGAGCCGCTCAACCTCAAGCAGTTCATCTACGAGCTGGACGTGCCGGTCATCGTGGGCGGCTGCGCCACGTACACGGCGGCCCTGCACCTGATGCGCACCGGCGCGGCGGGCGTGCTCGTGGGCTTCGGCGGCGGCGCCTCGCACACGACGCGCAACGTGCTGGGCGTGGCCGTGCCGATGGCCACGGCGATCTCCGACGTGGCGGCGGCGCGGCGCGACTACATGGACGAGTCCGGCGGGCGCTACGTGCACGTGATCGCCGACGGCGGCATGGGCACCTCCGGTGACATCGCCAAGGCCATCGCCTGCGGGGCCGACGCCGTGATGGTGGGCTCGCCGCTGGCCAGGGCCGCCGAGGCGCCGGGCCACGGGTTCCACTGGGGTTCGGAGGCGCACCACCCCGACCTGCCGCGCGGCCGGCGGGTCGAGTTCGGGACGGTCGGCACGCTGGAGCAGATCCTGCACGGGCCCTCGAGCGTGGCCGACGGCTCGATGAACCTGATGGGCGCGCTCAAGCGGACCATGGCCTCCACCGGCTACTCCGACATCAAGGAATTCCAGCGCGTCGAGGTCGTGGTGGCCCCGATCCAGCGCTGACGCCCATGCCGGAGACCGCGGTCGAGCGGGTGTTCCGCGAGGAGTACGGCAGGTCCGTCGCCGTCCTCGTGCGGGTCTTCGGTGACATCGACATCGCCGAGGAGGCGGTGCAGGAGGCGTTCAGCGTGGCGGTGCGGCAGTGGCCGTCCGCCGGAGTGCCGCCGAGCCCGGCCGGGTGGATCATCACGACCGCCCGCAACCGGGCCGTCGACCGGTTGCGCAGGGAGTCGGCGCGGCCTGGCAAGTACGCGCAGGCCGCGCTCCTGCACGCCCAGGACGAGCCCGTGGACGTGGGGCCCGTCCAGGACGACCGGCTGCGGCTGATCTTCACGTGCTGCCACCCCGCGCTGGCCGTCCACGCGCGGGTGGCTCTCACGTTGCGGCTGCTCGGCGGGCTGACGACGGCGGAGATCGCCCGCGCGTTCCTGGTGCCCGAGGCGACGCTGGCGCAGCGGCTGGTGCGGGCGAAGAGCAAGATCCGGACCGCGGGGATCCCGTACCGGATCCCGGCGCAGGGCGATCTGCCCGAGCGCCTGCGCGCGGTGCTGGCCGTGGTCTACCTGATCTTCAACGAGGGGTATACGGCCGTCCGCGCGGACCTGTGCGCCGAGGCCGTCCGGCTCGGGCGGTTGCTGGTCGAGCTCATGCCGGACGAGCCCGAGGTCATGGGTCTGCTGGCGCTGATGCTGCTGATCGAGTCGCGCCGCGCCGCCCGTACCTCCGAGGAGGGCGAGCTGGTGCTGCTGGGGGAGCAGGACCGCGGGCTGTGGGACCGCGAGCTCATCACGGAGGGCCAGGAGCTCGTACGGCGGTGCCTGCGGCGTGACGAGCCCGGCCCGTACCAGATCCAGGCCGCGATCAACGCCGTGCACAGCGACGCGGCGAGCGCGAAGGACACCGACTGGGGGCAGATCGTGCGGCTGTACGACCTGCTGGCGCAACTCGACCCGGGCCCGGTCGTGGCGGTGCACCGGGCGGTGGCGGTGGCCGAGGTGGAGGGGCCCGAGGCGGCGTTGAGGCTGCTCAAGGGGCCCGACGACTACTACATGTTCCACGCGGTGCGGGCCGACCTGCTGCGCAGGCTCGGGCGCGAGGAGGAGGCCGCGGCGGCGTACGAGGCCGCGGCCGCGCGGGCGGGCAACGACGTGGAACGGGACTTCCTGCGCGGGCGGCTGATCACTGGCGGGCCTACGTCATGACCACCGCCCCGTTGTTGTACGTCTTCGAGCCGGTCAGCGTGAACACGGTCGGCCGGAACTCGCCGTCGAACGCCGGGATGCCCGCCCCGGCCACCACCGGGTAGCACTTGATGATCAACTCGTCGATCTCCGGCAGCAGGGCGCCGGCCGGCTTGCCGCCCCCGCAGAGGTAGATGTCCAGGCCGTCCTCCTCCTTGAGCCGGCGCACCAGGCCGAGCGGGTCGCCGGTGACCAGCTCGACGGCCGGGTCCTCGACCTCCATGGTGCTGGACACGACGTACTGCCGCAGGTGGGCGTACGGGCTGGTCACGGCCTTGTCGACCTGGTACGTGGCGCGGAGGTGGGTGGGGACGGTCTGGAGTGGTGTCAACGTGGTCAGGCAGAACGTCGCCAGGCGGACGGCGCTGGTCGATGCCGCGATCGAGGTCCTGGCCAGGGAAGGGGCCCGCGGGCTGACGTTCAGGGCGGTGGATAAGCAGGCGGAGGTGCCGCCGGGCACCGCGTCCAACTACTTCCCCAGCCGCGACGAGCTGTTCACCCCTCCCCGGCGACACGACGAGCGTGGTGCTGCTCTACCTCGCCATGAACTGGTTGGTCGTCGAGCGGCTCACGCTGCCCGACGTGTTCGGCGAGGAGGAGATCCACAAGCTTGTGACCAGCGCCGTTGAGCGGTTGGTGCCCTAGCATGCGGGCATGGCCGACCTACGCCACACGCACGAGCTGGCCTTCGCCGGCGACGTCGTCATCAAGCGCTACATGGACAGCAAGCCCGGCGCGGCCGAGCGCGAGTGGCGCGCGCTGAACCTGCTGGCCGAGCACGCCCCCGGCCTGGCCCCCGAGCCGATCGGCTACGAGGACGGCGTGGTGACGATGTCCCGGATCGACGGGGTGTCGCTGCGCGGGCTGCTGGCGACGGCCGTGCACGTCGCGGCCCTGGTCGAGGCGCTCACCGAGCTGCACACCGCGGTGCCGCCGCACGTGCTCAGGGCCGTACCGCTGCGCCCGTGGCACCTTGAGGCGCTCGCCGACTGGGCCGGGCGGCGCGGCGAGCGCTGGCAGCCCAGGGACCCGCTGGCGGACCGGGCGGTCAAGGAGGGCACGCGGTGGCTGCGGAGCTGGTCGCCGGGCGAGTCGGGGGTCACGCCGGCGTTCGGGGCGGGCGACGGCAACCTGGCGAACTTCCTGTGGGACGGCACCCGCGTCCGCATCGTCGACTACGAGGACTCCGGGCGTAGCGACGTGGCGTTCGAGCTGGCCGAGATGGCCGAGCACGTGTCGATGTGGGTGGACGGCGAGGTGGAGATCGCGCACCGGTTCGAGCTGAGCCCGGCGGAGGAGCGGCGGATGCGCGACTGCCGCAGGCTGCACGCGCTCGTCTGGCTGTTCCTGCTCTCGCACGAGCACCCGCGCAATCCGCCGGGCACCTTCGAACGACAGGTCGAACGCGTGCTGGCAACATTGACCGCATGAGACTGGCGGATCACACCGACAAGGCGGCCGTCGAGCGGCTGGTCCACGACGCGTACTCGCCCTGGATCGAGGTCGTCGGCATGCGGCCGCTGCCGATGGAGGCCGACTACGGCGCGCTCATCGCGGCCGGCCGGGTGCACGTCACCGACCCGCTCGACGCGCTCATCGTGCTCGTCCCCGAGGACGGCGTCCTGCTGGTGGAGAACGTCGCCGTGCGGCCCGGCCACCAGGGCAAGGGGCTCGGGCGGGCGCTGATGGCGTACGCCGAGGAGGAGGCGCGCCGGCTGGGGCTGCCCGCGCTGCGCCTCTACACCAACGTCAAGATGACCACCAACATCGCGCTGTACGAGTCGCTCGGCTACGTCGAGACCGGCCGCATGGGCGTCGAAGGCCGCTCCGCGGTCATGATGCGCAAACAGCTCACCCCGTGAGGACGCCCAGGAGGTGGCTGACCTCCCTGGCCACCGCGTCCCGCCCGGCCTTGAGATATTTGCGGGAGTCGACCACGCGCTCGTCGTGGGCCAGGTAGTCGCGCACCGCGCCGGTGAACGCCTTGTTCAGGTGGGTCGCGATGTTGATCTTCTTCATGCCGGTCCGCACGGCCTCGCGCAGCACGTCGTCCGGCACCCCCGACGAGCCGTGCAGCACCAGCGGCACCGGCACCGCGGCCCGCAGCTCGGCGATGAGCGCCAGGTCCAGCACCGCGTCCTTGGTCGTCATGGCGTGCGAGGTGCCCACGGCCACGGCCAGGGCGTCGACGCCGGTCTTGGCGACGTAGTCGACCGCCTCGTGCGGCTTGGTGCGCGCGCCGGGCGCGTGCACGCCGTCCTTGCCCCCGACCTCGCCCAGCTCGGCCTCCACCCACACGCCGCGCTCGTGGCACCACGCCACCACCTCGGCGGTCGTGCGGACGTTGTCGTCGTCGGGCAGGGCCGAGGCGTCGAACATCACCGAGCCCAGCCCCAGCGTCACCGCCTCCTCCACGAGCGCGCGGTCGGTGGCGTGGTCGAGGTGGACCGCGACCGGCACCTCGGCCCGCCTGGCCACCGCCAGCGAGGCCAGCGCGACGGGCTCCAGCGCGCCGTGGTAGCGCACGCAGTTTTCGCTGATCTGCAGCACGACCGGCAGGCCCAGGGCCTCGGCGCCGGCCACGATGGCGGTGGCGTGCTCGAGCTGGATCACGTTGAAGGCGCCCACCCCGGCGGGCGACTGGCGGACGATGTCGCCGATGGCAACAAGGGGCATGACGTGCTCCTTACGTGATGATGATCTGGGGGTGTATGTCGGCGTAGACGTCGGGGTCGAAGTCGCCGGCCACGGGCGCGGCCACGGCGGCCGCGCCGAGCGCCGCAGCCCGCCTGAGGCTGTCGGGCCACGACGCCGACTCCACCAGGCCCAGCGCGAGCCCGGCGACCAGCGAGTCGCCCGCCCCCGTCGGATTACCCCGCACGGTGTACGGCATGCGCGCGGTGAAGGTGCCCTCCCCGGTGACCGCCAGCAGCCCGTCGGCGCCCATGGACACCACCACGGCCCCGGCGCCCTGGCTGCGCAGCGCCTGCGCGCCCTCGGCCGGGCTGCCGCCGGGAACGGCCCTGGCCAGCTCCTCCCGGTTGGGCTTGACCACGGAGGGACGGCCCTTGGGAGCGTGGCGGAGGGGATCGCCGTCGGCGTCCACGATGGCCGGGACCCCCTTGCCGGCGGCGACGGCCGCCAGCGTGGCGTAGGTGTCGGCGGGGACGCCACGCGGGAGGCTGCCCGAGATGACGACCGCGCCGGCGGCGTCGAGGAGCGACTCGAAACGCCGGACGAAGCCCGCCAGCTCGGCGGGGGTGACCTCCGGGCCGGGCTCGTTGAACAGCGCGGTACGCGTGCCCGCCTGCTCCGAGACGACCAGCGTCGTGCGGGAGTCGGCGGCGACGGGGTGCAGGGCGGCGGGCAGGCCGGCCGCCCGCAGGTCGTCCTCGATCGCCCGCCCGGTGGGGCCGCCCGCGAGCCCCGTGACCAGCACGTCCTGGCCCAGCGCGGCCAGGACGCGGGCGACGTTGACACCCTTGCCACCGGCGCGCCGATGCACCGCGCTGACCCGGTTGACCCCGTCCCAGTCGACGTCGGGGACCTGGTAGGTCACGTCGAGGGCGGCGTTGAGCGTCACGGTGAGGATCATCAGGGCTCCGTGATCCAGACGCCGTCCTTCATCACCCCGGCCACCTCCAGCGAGTCGGACAGCACCACCAAATCGGCCGCCTTGCCCACGGCGATCGAGCCGATCCGGTCTGCCAGGCCCAGCACCCGCGCGGGCGTCAGGGAGGCCACCTGGACCGCGTCGGGCAGCGACATCCCTACCTCCTGGACGCTGCGCCGGAACGCGACGTCCATGGTCAGCGTGGACCCCGCGATCGAGCCGCCCTCGACCAGCCTGGCCACGCCGTCCTCCACCCGCACCCGCATGGGGCCGAGCACGTAGTCGCCGTCGCCGAGCCCGGTGGCCGACATCGCGTCGGTGATCAGCGCCGTCCGGCCGGGACCCGCCACCTCGTACGCCAGGCGCAGCATGGCCGGATGCACGTGCACGCCGTCGTTGATCAGCTCGACCGTCACCCGCTCGTCGTCGAGCAGCGCGGCCACCGGGCCGGGCGCGCGGTGGCCCAGCGGCGGCATCGCGTTGTAGAGGTGGGTCGCCACGCTCGCGCCCGCCTCGATGCCCTCGATCGTCGTCTCGTAGTCGGCGTCGCTGTGCCCCACGGCCGCGATCACCCCCTCGGCGGCGGCCATGCGGATGAAGTCGAGCGCGCCGGGCAGCTCGGCCGCGATGGTCACCATGCGGACGTGCCCGCGCCCGGCCTTCAGCAGCTCCGAGAGCTCCTGCCGGGACGGCTCCCGCAGCAGCGTCGGGTCGTGCGCGCCGCAGCGGGCCTTGGCGATGTAGGGGCCTTCGAGGTGGATGCCGGTCAGCAGCCCTTCCTCGCACAGCTCGGCCAGCGCCGCCACGGCCCTGGTCAGCCCGTCGATCGAGTCGGTGACCAGGCTGGCCATCGTCGTGGTGGTGCCGTGGCGGCGGTGCAGCTCGACGGCCTCACGCGCCTTGTCCTGCTCGCCGGTCGGGAACGAGCCGCCCGCGCCCCCGTGGTTGTGGATGTCCACGAACCCGGGGATGACGTGCCGCCCACCCACGCTCAGACCCTGACCTGGGGCGGATCCGCGGCCGACATGCGTGATGCGGCCGTCTTCGATGGTCAGCCACCCCTCGTGGACCCCCTCGGGGGTCACGATCCTGGCGTCGGCAAGAGTAAGGCTCATGAAGAAAGGATCACAGATCGCGTGAGGTGCATGGGCTCGTCCGGGTTCAGCCCTTGGGCGAAGGCCCGGGCGACGGCCACCCGCTGCGCGCGGATCAGCTCGGCCATGGGGTCGAGCGCGGTCTCGAAGAACGTCCCGCCGGTCTCCTCGACCTGCGCGCGCAGGCCCTCGGGGGCGGCGCCGAGCATCCACGTCACGCGCCCGGGAGCGGCGATGCTGATCGGGCCGTGCCGGTACTCCATCGCCGGGTACGCCTCCGTCCACGAGCGGGACGCCTCGCGCATCTTCAGCGCCGCCTCCTGCGCCAGGCCGACCGACCAGCCGGAGCCGAGGAAGCTGAACTGCTCGGCCCGCACCAGCTCGTCGGGCAGCGGCGCGGCCACGGCCGCCTCGGCGTCCTCGACGGCCTTGGTGAGGTCCTCGCCGAGGCTGGCGCGCAGCAGGGCCAGCTGCGTGGTCGCGAACCTGGTCTGCACGACCGACCGCTCGTCGGCGTAGTCGAGCACGACGACCTCGTCGGCGGCCGTCATGATCGGCGTGCCGGGGTCGGCGGTGATGGCCGTGGTCTTCGTGGTCGTCCTGGCCAGCAGCTCCAGCACCTCGGTCGTGGTGCCGGACCGGGTCAGCGCGAGCACGCGGTCGTACGAGCGCCCGATCGGGGCCTCGGAGGCGGCGAAGGCGTCGGTCTCGCCGTGCCCGGCCCGCTCGCGCAGGGCGGCGTACGCCATCGCGATGAACCACGACGTGCCGCACCCGACCACGGCGACCCGCTCGCCGTGGCGCGGCAGCGCGTCGGCGGGAACGCTCGCGATGGCGCGGCGCCAGCACGACGGCTGGGACGCGATCTCGGCCTCGGTGTGGGTGGTCACCACTTGCCTCCCCGGCGATTGATTGTTTCTGCTGGTTTTATACCAGGAAAGTGCATTAATGGACACTGTTGGCCCTGCCCTCGCTGGTTGTGCCACGCTTGCCCTTGTCCCCATCGCCTAGGAGGCCTTGTGTCCCGGTACGACCGCTGGAACGCCATCCTCGAGCTGGTGGCCCAGGAGGGCAGACTGTCGGTGGAGGAGGCCAGCCAGGCGCTCGGCGTCTCCACGGCGACGATCCGGCGGGACTTCGACCAGCTGGCCCAGCAGCAGATGCTGATGCGCACGCGGGGCGGGGCGGTCGCGCAGAGCGTGAGCTACGACCTGCCGCTGCGCTACAAGACGGCCAGGCACGCCGACGAGAAGCACCGCATCGCGACGGCGGCGGCCGAGCTGGTGGCGCCCGGCGCCGTGGTGGGGCTCAACGGCGGCACGACCACCTCGGAGCTGGCGCGCACGCTCGCCACGCTGTCCACGCTGGAGAGCGGGTTCACGATCGTCACGAACGCGCTGAACATCGCGGCCGAGCTGACCGTCCGCCAGCACGTCAAGATCGTGGTGACCGGCGGGGTGGCCAGGCAGCAGTCGTACGAGCTCATCGGGCCGCTGGCCACCGGGGTGCTGGAGCAGGTGACGCTGGACGTGGCGTTCCTCGGGGTGGACGCGCTCGACGTCGAGCTCGGCGCGTCGGCCCACCACGAGGGGGAGGCGAGCGTCAACCACCTGCTGATCAGCCGGGCCGCGCACGTGGTCGTGGTGGCCGACTCCTCCAAGATCGGGAAGCGGGCCTTCTCCCGGATCTGCCCGATCGGGCAGATCGACACGCTGGTCACCGACGCCCAGCTCTCCGACGCGCTGGCCGCGGAGCTGACGGAGGCGGGCGTGAAGGTCATCCGCGCCTGACCCCCGGCGTCGTCGCGCGCCGCGTTACAGCCTGACCGCCCTGAGGGTAGGTATCGAGGCGCAGGCGACAATGCCGTATCAGGGGGAGATATGACGCCGGGAAGGTGCGTGGCTCAGCTCGGGCCGGCGGAGCGGACCGCGGCCTTGGAGCGCATGGCCGGGGAGAACTTCGACGTGGTCGTGGTCGGCGGCGGCGTCGTGGGCGCCGGGATCGCGCTCGACGCCGCGACCAGGGGGCTCGACGTGGCCCTGGTGGAGGCCAGGGACTTCGCCTCCGGCACCTCCTCGCGCTCCTCGAAGCTCATCCACGGGGGCCTGCGATACCTGGAGCAGCTCAACTTCGAGCTGGTGCGCGAGGCCCTGCGGGAGCGGGCGCTGCTGCTGCAGCGGATCGCCCCGCACCTGGTCAAGCCGGTGCCGTTCCTCTTCCCGCTGACCCACTACGTGTGGGAGCGGGTCTACGTCGGCGCGGGCGTGGCGCTCTACGACATGCTCGGCGCCGCGGCCGGGACCACCCGCGGCGTGCCGGGCCACCGGCATCTGTCCAGGTCGCGGGCGCTGCGGCTGGCCCCGGCGCTCAAGAAGTCCGCCCTCACGGGCGCCGTCCAGTACTGGGACGCGCAGGTGGACGACGCCCGCTACGTGGTGAGCCTGCTGCGCACCGCCGCCACCTACGGCGCGCAGATCGCGCCGCGGGCGCAGGTGCTGGGGTTCCTGCGGGAGGGCGAGCGGGTCACCGGCGTACGCGTGCGCGACCTGGAGCTGGGCGACGAGCTGGACGTACGCGCCCAGCAGGTGGTGAACGCCACCGGCGTCTGGACCGACGACATCCAGGAGCTGGTCGGAGGCCGGGGCCAGATCCACGTACGCGCGTCCAAGGGCATCCACCTCGTGGTCCCGCGTGACCGGATCCACTCGCTGACCGGGATCATCCTGCGCACGGAGAAGTCCGTGCTCTTCGTGATCCCCTGGGGCCGCCACTGGATCATCGGCACCACCGACACCGAGTGGAGGCTCGACAAGAGCCACCCCGCCGCCTCCCGCGCGGACATCGACTACCTGCTCGACCACGTCAACTCCGTCCTGTCCGTGCCCCTGAACCACGACGACGTCGAAGGCGTCTACGCGGGGCTGCGCCCGCTGCTGTCGGGCGAGTCGGAGGAGACCTCCAAGCTGTCCAGGGAGCACGTGGTGGCGCACCCGGTGCCGGGCCTGGTCATGATCGCGGGCGGGAAGTACACGACCTACCGGGTCATGGCCAAGGACGCGGTGGACGCCGTGGCGCACGGGCTCGACCAGCGGGTGCCGCGCTCGTGCACCGACCGCATCCCGCTCGCGGGCGCCGAGGGCTTCCAGGCGCTGTGGAACTCCAGGCACCGCATCGCCCTCACCTCCGGGCTGCACGTGGCCAGGATCGAGCACCTGCTGCAGCGCTACGGCTCGATGATCGACGAGGTGCTGGAGCTGATCGAGCACGAGCCGTCGCTGGGCAGGCCGCTGTCGGGGGCCGACGACTATCTGCGCGCCGAGGTCGTCTACGCCGCCACCCACGAGGGGGCCAGGCATCTCAACGACGTGCTGACCCGGCGTACGCGCATCTCGATCGAGACCTTCCACCGCGGCCTGGCCGTGGCGCAGGAGGCCGCCGAGCTGATGGCGGGGCCGCTCGGCTGGGACAGCGAGCAGGTGAAAAGGGAGGTGGAATACTACACAAAGCGTGTCGAGGCGGAGCGCCGCTCGCAGGAGCAGGTCTCCGACCAGGAGGCCGACGCGATCAGGCTCGGCGCGCCGGAGATCGTCCCCGTCGTCGCCCCGGAGCAGCCATCATGAGCGAGCCGTCCAACCAGCTTTCCGACCCTCGCGCGCTGCTGGAGGGCTACCTCGACCACTATCGCGAGGAGATCCTGCGCAAGCTGGACGGGTTCCCCGAGCCCGAGGTGAGCCGGGTGCCGTCGGGGTGGACGCCCGTGTCGATGCTCAAGCACCTGGCGTACATGGAGCGGCGCTGGTTCGTCTGGGACTTCGCGGGCGAGCAGGTCGAGGATCCGTGGAGCGACCGCGACGAGGATGACATGCTCGTCGCGGCCGAGTCGTTCGAGGAGATCAAGGACTTCTACCTGGCGCAGTGCGAGCGGTCCAGGCAGGCGGTGGCGGGGGCGGGCCTGTCCGACGTGGCCTCGCGGATCGGCCGGTTCCAGCCGCCCGAGGAGCCGCCGACGCTGGCGTGGATCATGTTCCACGTCCTGGAGGAGTACATGCGCCACGCCGGCCACCTGGACATCGCCCGCGAGCTGGCCGAGTCGTAAGGGGGAGGGGGCGGCACGCGGCGCTGCGGGATCCGCGCACCGCCCCTATCCGGGATGGTCTGTCAGTACTGCGTGGCGTCGTGCACGTCGAGCAGGGGCTCCTTGACGCCGTCGCCGGAGTCGTCGGTCCAGTTGGAGTTACCGGTGGAGATCAGCTTGGTCCGTACGGCCAGCGAGCCCGCCCTGGTCGTCGGCTTGCGGGCACCAGCGGTGAGGATGCCGGCCGCGCCCGCCACATGGGGGCTGGCCATCGAGGTGCCGCTGATCGTGTTGTAGCCGCCGTTCATCCACGTCGAGTAGATGCAGGTGCCGGGTGCGGTGATCTCGACGGTGGAGCCGAAGTTGGAGTAGAACGCCGAGGTGTCGTCCTGGTCGGTCTCGCTGCGGCACGAGAGCGTGCTGCCGCCCGCGCCGCCGGCCAGGCCGTCGTTGTCGGTCAGCGCCGAGACGGTGACCACGTCGGGGTGGTTGGCGGGGAAGAACGAGGACGTGTTCGCGTGGCTGTTGCCCGCGGCCACCACGACCACGATGCCGGCGTTGACGGCCCTGGTGATCGCGTTGCTGATCGCGCTGCTCGTGCAGCCGCTGCAGCCCAGGCTCAGGTTGATGACCTCGATGGTGGAGGCGCGGGCCACCACCCAGTCGATGCCGGCGGCGATCGCGGACAGGGTGCCCGAGCCGGCCGAGTTGAGCACCTTCACGGCGTGGATGCGGGCGCCGGGGGCGACGCCGACCGAGCCGATGGAGTTGTCGATCGCGCCGACGATGCCCGCGACGTGCGAGCCGTGGCCGTTGTCGTCGACGCCGGCGTTGTTCGTGCAGACGCCGGACACGCAGTTGGCGCGGGCGACCACGTTCAGGTCGGGGTGGGTGTAGTCGACGCCGGTGTCGATGACGGCGACGTCCGTGTCGATGCGCACGTCATCGGTGCCGTCGATGTCGAGGTTCGGGTTGCTGGGGCCGAAGATGCGCCGTACGCCGGTGGGCGTGGTCTGCGCGAAGGCGGTTACCTCGGCGTCGGGCTCGACGCTGAGGACGTTCGGGTTCCGCTTGAGCTGCTCGGCCGCGCTCGCGCTCAGGCGGGCGGTGTAGCCCTTGAACGCGTGCTCGTAGACGCCGACGAGCTGGCCGCCGGCCTGGGACACCTGGTCCTGGGCCGCGCTGCGGGGCGCCGCCCGCATGGTCGGCTTGAGTTCGACGATGTACGTCCCTTCCGCGGCCTGCGCGTCCTGCGTGGCGGCGGAGGCGGGCGGTGGCGCCATGGCTAACGCCACGGCGCTGACGAGCAATGCGAGCAGGGGGGTGCGTGTTCGCATCAGCGTGAGCCCTTCCTGTGTCGCGGACTCAGGAGACCCATGTCATGACAAATCCACTGAGTCCGACATTACATGGTTAGTAAAGTTTTCATCAGTTGTCGGTGTCCTGTCCATCGAAAAAGGTGCCAATTTCATACGAAATCAGCACCTTTTCATGGGTGGATTTTTGTGCTCAGCGGAGCGGGATCCAGGCCTGTTGCGCCAGCGTGGCGGCGTCGTTGACCTGCATGCCGTCGTACGAGAGCGTCCAGATCGAGTCGCCGATGACCAGCGCCCGCTCGATCCCGGCCTGGTACTCGTCCTTGGCCGGGTGCTTGATCATGCCCAGCTTCGTCACGCCCGAGTCGTCGATCTTCAGGACGAGCCCGCCCGACTCGTTCTGCTGGGTCAGCGGGATCACCGCCAGGCCGGTCTTGGGCCAGTACAGGAACGCGTGCGGGTCCCACTCGGCCGCCGAGCCCGAGTCCTTCTGGAACAGCTGCGACAGCCTGCGCGGGCCGGCCGGATCGCTCACGTCGAACAGCGACACCTGCGTGCCCAGCGTCCTGCCCTTCTCGCTGGCCTCCTGACCGATGCCGATCAGCCGGCCCTCGGCGCCGGGGTGCAGGTACGCGGAGTAGCCGGTGATCTTCAGCTCGCCCGTCACCTTGGGCGCCGCCGCGTCGCGCAGATCGAGCGTGTAGAGCGGGTCGACCTGCTTGAAGGTGACGCAGTAGCCGACCGGGCCGATGAACCTGACCGAGTAGATCCGCTCTCCCTCACCGAGGCCGCCGACCTCGCCGGTCTTGGCCATGGTGTCGGCCTTGAGCACGTACACGGCGCTGGAGCTGGTCTTGCCGTCCGGGGAGGTGAGCGTGGTGGCGACGCGCAGGTGGCCGTCGTACTCCGACAGCGAGTACTGGTTCAGCAGCCGGCCCGGGACCTTGCCCGAGGCCACGTAGGCGGGCGCGCCGGGCGATCCGATGTCGAACCGGTGGACCTCGGTCTCCTCAGGCGGGATCGTCGGCTCCGGGCTGGGCGTCGGGGTGTCCGGCACCGGAGGGCTCGTGGGCGTGGGCTCCACGGCCGGGGCGGCGTCCCCCGAGGACGGGGCGGTCGTCGGGGTCTCCACCGCCGGTTCGCTGATCACCACCGGCATCCACCAGCGCGGGTTGCTGGCCACGTAGAGGCTGCTGCCGGTGCCGTAGACGATGTCGCCGTCGGCCGCCAGGCTGATCGGGTCGGTGCCGGCGGCGGTCACGCCCTGCGCCAGGTCGATGGTGTGCACGGTCAGCAGCGAGGTGCCGGTGTAGTCGGCCGGGTGGCTGATCCGCTCGCACTTCACCGAGTCCTTCTTGACGGTGCCGGACGCGTCGGTGATCTCGATCTTGGGGAGCCAGGCGTCCGCCGGGGCCTGCCGGACCGCGGCCTGGTTGCGCTTGACGCGCTCGGCCTCGGAGACGTCGTCCTTGAACTCGGGGAAGGCGATGTCCGGCTGGCTGCGGGTGACCAGCCTGACCGTGGAGCCGACCATCCTGGCGTCCACGTACGAGCCCTGCGGCTTGATCGTGCTCAGCACCTTGGGCTTGCCCGACAGGTCGACCAGCACGTACCTGGTGTCGCCGGGCGGGGCGAAGCCGGCCATCCGCTTGTACATGATGTCGCCGCCGCGCATCAGCACCAGCGCGCGGTCGCCCGAGACGAGCAGGTCGGCGGGCACGCCGGGCCCGTTCTCGCCCTCCGTCAGCTTGAGCGAGCCGGTGACCTTCCTGGTGGCGGTGTCGATGATCCGCAGGACGCCGTCCTTGACGGTGATGACCCGGTCGCCGTCGGTCTTGACCACGTCGGGCTCGTCCACGCCGGTCTCGTGCACGTTCGTCGTGGAGTGCTCGGGGGTGCTCGTCTTGGCGTTCGGGGTGACCGAGCGGGCGGAGTCCTCCATGTACGCGAGGGGCATCACGTTGTCGAATCCCCACGGGGTGACGCGCTGGGCGGCGTGCTCGCGCAGCCCGGACAGCAGGTCGTCGCAGCCGGTGTAGGCCACCAGGCGGATCGCGCCGAGCGAGCTCACCCTGGGCTTCGGCGGCGCGCCCGCGGTCGTAGAGGTGCAGGCGACCGCGGCGGTCGCGAGCGCCGCGACGGTCGCGGCCGTGCGGATCAGCGTCTTCATGCCCTCATGACGGCTGCCCCGGGCGGATGGTTCAGGAGCCCTTGTTCGGGTTGGCGGTGAAGACGGGGCTGAAGTCGATGTCGTCCGGCACCGCGAGCAGCTTGCGCACGAGTTTGCCGGTGAAGTCGACCACCTGGACCTCGTCGTCGACGCCGTTGTCCTGCTCCCAGCAGTAGAGATGGCTCTCGTCGTAGAAGCCGAGGACCTTGTCGCACTGGGAGGAGAACTTACGCAGGCGCTCGCCCGATCTGGTGTCCCAGATGCAGTGGTCGCCGTCTCCGCCGTTGGGGCAGTTCGTGACGAACGTCTTGCCCGAGGGCGAGAAGAGGTCCTGCGTGCCGGCGGACAGCGTGCCGATCTCGTTCGCCGAGTGCGTGGCCTTGCCCAGGGCGTTGAAGAAGCGCAGGCTGCGGTTCTTCTCGTCGCCGTAGACGTTCACCGCGCCGTCCTCGGTGCCGTCGAAGCCGAAGGCCGTCTGGCGTACGGAGGTGTCGCTGACGTCGACCTGGGTGGCCTTCTTGGCGGCCACGTCCACGATGACGAAGCCCAGGTAGAGCCACTTGCTCCCGACCTTGCGCTCGATGTTGAGCAGGATCTTCGAGCCGTCCCTCGACCACGCCCTGATGCTGCTGATCAGCGGCTCCTTGACGGTCTTGATCGTCGAACGGTCGCCGCTCCGCCGGTCGGTGAGGACGATGAAGTCGAAGTCGTCGGAGCTGTAGCTCCTGCCCCTTTCCGCGAGGTAGCGGCCGTCGGGGGAGGTCCTCGACTCCCAGTTGGCGGCGTACTTCGTGAACGAGCCGCGCAGCGACCCCCTGGCGTAGTCGATCCAGTCGTCCTTCTTCTTGTCGTAGATCTCGTAGGAGGTCAGCACGATCGCGTCGCCCGGGTCCTCGTAGAGGGAGATGTTCGCGCCGGGGAGCGTCTTCTTGACGCCCGGCCTCGGCACGGCCGGCTCGGTGGGGGCCGGGCTGGTGGTCGTCCCGCTCCTCGTCGAGTTGGTCGCCGGGGTTTTGGCCGGGCCGGCCAGCGTCGACGACTTGTCGGCCTGGATGTAGACGACCACGCCGGCGAGGATCAGCAGCGCGACCGCCACCGTGATGCCGGCGACGAGCGGCGCCCTGCTCTTCCTCGGCCGCTGCTCGCCCCAGCTCGGGTGCGTGGGCTGGGCGTAGGGCCCGGGTGGATGCCACGGCGGCTGGGGGGACGGGGCGACGGAGCCGGTGTGCGGGATCGGGCCGGAGTGCCCGCCGGGCCCGTACGGGAGAGGGCCCGACGGCGGGACCGGGTGCGGCGCCGGGTGCGGACCCGACGCGGGCCCCGGCGGCGGACCTGGCAGGGGACCGGACATGGGCCCCGACGGCGGCCCGGAGTGTGGGCCCGAGTGTGGGCCGGAGTGTGGGCCCGGGTGCGGGCCCATCGGCCCTGATGGCGACGCGAAGGGCGACGGCGGCGCGGGGGCTCCTCCGCCTGCGTCAGCCCCTGGCCGCCCCACTGCTCCGGCCACGTGATGCCG
>NZ_JBSFTC010000099.1:0-35745 GCF_053590415.1 Nonomuraea sp. NPDC003201 | reverse complement strand
GCCGTCCACGAGCAGGCCCGACACCCCGTCCCGCACGGCGGTGCGCAGCCCGCCCACGGCGGCGGCCGCCACGGGGGTGCCGCAGGCCTGGGACTCCAGGGCGACGAGGCCGAACGACTCGCTGTACGAGGGCACGACCGTCACCGAGGCCGCCCGGTACCAGTCGGCCAGTTCCTCCTGGGGAGCCGGAGGAACGAGGCGGACGACGTCCGAGATGCCGAGTTCGGCGGCCAGCTCGGTGAGCAGGGACGGCCTGGCCAGACCGTTGCCCGAGGGCCCGCCGACGCAGACCACGACCAGGCGCTCGCGCAGCGACGGGTCGTCGATGAGCATCCTGGAGGCGGCGCGGAGCAGCACGTCCGGGGCCTTGAGCGGCTGGATGCGGCCCACGAAGAGCAGGACGTGCGCGTCCTGCGGCAGTCCGAGCCGCTGCCGGGCGGCGCCCTGCGAGGCGGGCTGGAAGACGGTGAGGTTGACGCCCGGGTTCACGACGGCGACGCGCTCCTCGACGGCGCCGTACAGGTCGATCAGCTCGCGCGCCTCGTCGACGGTGTTGGCCACGAGGCGGTCGGCGACCTGCACGACCTGCTCCTCGCCGATCACGCGGGCCTTGGGCTCCGGGTTGTCGCCCTGGGCGAGCAGGAGGTTCTTGACCTTGGCCATGGTGTGCATGGTGTGCACGAGCGGCACGCCCCAGCGCTCCTTGGCCAGCCAGCCGACCTGGCCGGAGAGCCAGTAGTGGGAGTGGATGACGTCGTAGCGGCCCGGGTCGTACATGGCCTCGGTCCGCAGCACCCCGGACAGGAACGCGCAGAGCTGGCTCGGCAGCTCGCTGCGTTCCATCTCCTCGTACGGGCCCGCGGTGAGGTGGCGGACGAGGACACCTGGGGCGAGTTCGGCCACGGGCGGGAGGTCGCGGGCGGTGGCCCGGGTGAAGATCTCCACTTCTACGCCGAGGTGAGCCAGCCGCTTGGCGGACTCCACGATGTACACGTTCATGCCTCCGGCGTCGCCCGTTCCGGGCTGGTCCAGGGGCGATGTGTGCATGCTGATGGTCGCGACCCGGCTGACCCGTCGTCGCCTCACTCGACACCACCTCCAGACGGCTTATAACCATCCAGATTTTTGCGACATTCCCGACACATGGTCATAACAGGGTATTTAGGGCGGTCATCAACGTGCCCGGGAGGGCTGGCAGGATGAGGAGCATGCGGAGAACGGCTGTGGTGACCGGGGCGAGCAGTGGGATCGGCGAGGCGACCGCGCGGCGGCTCGCCGCCGAGGGGTTCGAGGTGGTGGCGGGCGCGCGGCGGCGCGAGCGGCTGGACAAGCTCGCCGCGGAGGTGCCCTCGATCAGGCCGGTGACGTTGGATGTGACCTCCCAGGAGTCGGTCGACGCGCTGGCGGACTCGCTCGAGCGGTGCGACGTGCTGATCAACAACGCCGGTGGCGCCCTCGGCCTTGAATCGGTCGCGGAGGGGCACCTGGATGACTGGCAGCAGATGTACGACGTGAACGTGCTCGGCTCCCTGCGCATGACCCAGGCGTTCGTGCCCAAGCTCGTCGAGTCCGGCGACGGCGTGCTGGTGATGGTGACCTCGACGGCGGGCCTGGTGTCGTACGAGGGCGGCGGCGGCTACGTCGCAGCCAAGCACGCGCAGACGTCGATGGTCGAGACGCTCCGCCTGGAGCTGGTCGGGCAGCCGGTGCGGGTCGTGGAGATCGCGCCGGGCATGGTGCAGAGCGAGGGGTTCGCGGTCACCCGGTTCCGCGGGGACGAGGCGGCCGCGGCGCGCGTCTACGAGGGCGTGCCCGGCCCGCTGACCTCCGACGACGTGGCCGACGCGATCGCCTGGTGCGTGACCCGCCCCGCCCACGTGAACATCGACCGCATGATCATCCGCCCGCGGGCCCAGGCCGCCCAGCACAAGGTGCACCGCGTCAGTGGCTAGACCGGCCGGGGCCGCCAAGGCGGGGGGCAGACCGGTCGGCGCCGTCACCAGGGGCACGACCGGGCACAACCGGCTGCGGCGCTGCGACCGGTGGATCGCCGCCGCGCACGGCCGGCTGCTGCGGGCCGCCGAGCGGCCCCTCGTGGTGGATCTCGGCTACGGGGCGTCGCACACCACGACGCTGGAGCTGTTCACCCGCCTGCGCCGGGTGGCCCCCGGCGTCGAGGTGGTCGGGATCGAGATCGACCCGGCGAGGGTGGCGGTGGCCAAGCCGTACGAGCGGGAGGGCCTGAGCTTCCGGCTGGGCGGCTTCGAACTGCCTGTCGAACGCCCGCCGACGCTGGTGCGGGCCTTCAACGTCCTCAGGCAGTACGGCGAGGCCGAGGCGTGGCACTACTGGGACGTGCTCAGAGGCCGGCTCGCCCCCGGCGGTGTCCTGGTAGAGGGGACCTCGTCCGAGAACGGGCGGCGCGCGATCTGGGTGGGGCTCTCTCCGGAAGGACCCCAGACGATCACGTTCTCGGCCCGTTTCGATGCTTTCGAGCGGCCTTCTGACCTGGCCGACCGACTGCCGAAGACCCTCATCCACCGGAATGTCCCGGGCGAGCGGATTCATGCGTTCCTGAGCGACTTCGACCACGCGTGGGCGGTGAGCGCGCCGTACGGGGCCCATGGGCTGCGGCAGCGGTGGCTGGCCTCCGTGCGCGCGCTGTCGGGCTCCTGGCCCGTCGCCGGGCGGCCGCCGCTCGGCGGCCCGGCCCGGTGGCGGCTCGGCGAGCTGACCCTCCCGTTCTCGGCGGTGGATCCCCGCGATCAGAGGCGCGCCTCGAACACGGCGTAGGCCGCGCTGTCGAACAGCACGAACCGGACGTCCTCGACGGACGTGTCCGCCTGCCGGACCGTGTCCAGGGCGATCCGCGCGGCGTCGTCCATGGGCCAGCCGTAGATGCCGGTCGAGATCGCGGGGAAGGCCACCGACCTGGCCTCCAGCGTGTCGGCCACCCGCAGCGACTCCCGGTAGCAGGAGGCCAGCAGCTCCGAACGGTCCACTGACATGGAGTACACCGGCCCGACCGTGTGGATCACCCACTTCGCGGGCAGGCGCCCGGCCGTCGTCGCGACCGCCTTTCCGGTGGCCAGCCCCTTGCCGTAGTGGCCGGCCCGCAGCTTCCGGCACTCCTCGAGGATCTCCGGACCGCCGCGGCGGTGAATGGCGCCGTCCACGCCTCCGCCGCCCATGAGGGAGGAGTTGGCGGCGTTCACGACGGCGTCCGTCGGCTGCTCGGTGATGTCGCCTTTCACCAACGTGATGCGCATCTCACCGAGATTGGCATCAACGGCCGCCCCGCACCAGCACCGCGGTCCCCCTGCCGGCCATGCGCACGGCCAGCAGGACGAGCCCGGGCAGCGGCAGGAGCATGGCCACGGCTCCGGCCAGGCGCTGGTCGGCGAGGACGCCGGGCGCGCCGGACGGGGCCACGAGGGAGATCCAGTCGGCCGCGACCGGGGGCGCGAGCAGCAGGTACGTCCCGACGGCGAGGTGCGTCAGGGTCACGGCGGCCAGCAGGCGGGCGCGGTCGCCCCACGTCACCGGGTCCGCCCCGGTCAGGACGCCGAACACCAGCAGCCCGAGGCCGAAGAACAGGAGCTCGGTGAGCAGGTGAGGGGCGTAGCCGGACAGCGACCACGACAGCCAGGGCGTGCCGTAGAGGAGGACGAACGCCCCGAAGTAGACGGCGGGATGCGCCAGGAACCGGTACCGGCCGGCGACGGTGAACGGGGCGCCCAGGCAGAACAGGAGCGGGGCGACGACGGTGAGCACCGTGTGCTGGACCGAGTGGACCGACACCATCGCCCGCGCGTAGCTCCCGACCCCGCCGAGCAGCACCAGCGCGGTCAGCGCCAGGCCCGCGTACCAGGCGATCGCGCGGCCGGCGGGCCAGGTGGCCGCCCTGCGCACGGCGACCGCGTAGGCGACCGCGGGCAGTATCAGGAGGATCAGGACGGTCGGGTCCAGGCGGAGCTCGGTGATCAGCGCTCCCGGGGTGAAGGGGGCGAGCGCGTACTCCAGGGCGGCCTGGTCGTGACCGCCGCCACCGGGCGGTGGCGGCGTGCGGGACAGGCCGATGGCCAGCCCGACGGCCGCCGCCATCACGATCACCTCGCCGGTGGCCAGGCGGACGAAGGTCCGGCGTACGGACCGGTCGGCGATGCCCGCGACCGTGCGGCGGCGGTGGGTCCAGCCGAACAGGCCCAGGAGCACGAGGGCCGCGGTCTTGGCCAGCAGGAGCTGCCCGTACGCGCTCTGCCAGAGGTCGGACGGGGCGCTGAGCCGTACCCAGGCGCCAGCCACGCCCGAGACGGCCACGGCGGCGAAGCAGCACAGCGCGAGCGCGCTGAACCTGGGCAGCACCGACGGCAGATCCGGGGACCGGCGGAAGTGGAGGAGCACCGCGACCAGGCCGCCGACCCAGACCGAGACCGACACCAGGTGTGACATGAGGGCGGAGACGGCGATGTCGTGGTCGCCCGCGGAGGCCGCATGCCCGACGTAGGCGGGCGGCAGCAGCCCGAACACGGCGACCGCCAGCCGGACCGCCGAGGGCAGCCGCCAGGTGAGCCCCACGACGACCGTGGCGGCCAGCACCACGAGCAGGGCCTGGGTCTGCGGGATCGAAGTGCCGAACTCCAGCAGATCAGGCGAGGCGAGCAGGGCCCCTGCGGGCAGCGGGATGAGGTTGGACAGGGTGAGCACGTAGCTCAGCCCGGTCGCCAGGGCCCAGCCGAGCGCCCACCAGCCGGCCGCGCGACGGCAGGACCGGGACTCGGGCGAGGAGGCGGGGGCCAGGAGGGCGGCGACGAGCGTACCGACGCAGCCGACCGCGCACACGTCGAACCAGAACCGGGCCAGGGGCAGCCCCCACTCGGTGAACGGCCCGGCGGTGGGCAGCCCGGGAAGCTCCGGCTTGATGGCCCCGCCGAACCGCAGGACGACGACCAGCACCACCACGCCGGCGGCCACCGCCGCACCGGCATAGGTCCTGGCCGACTTCCCTGCCGCGACCGATGGGACCGACGGGACCGACGGGAACGCCCTGGCCATGGGTCAGCCCGCTTGCTTGGCGATCTCGGCCAGCTCCGCCTTCTGAGCCTTGATGATCTTGTCGGCCAGCTCGAGCGTGGGCCCGTGCTTGCCCGACTTCTTGACGGTCTCGGCCATCATCACGCCGTGCTCCAGATGGCCCGACAACGCCGACAGCCACTCCTTGTCGAAGCCGGAGCCGGCCTTCAGGTCCGCGCCCATCCGGTCGGTCGGCTCCGGCGGCACCGTCTCCTTCCAGGACTGCAGCCAGGACGACATCATGTCGATGTCCGCCTGCTCCTCCGCGATGAGCTTCGTGCTCAGGTCACGGACGTACGGGGACTTTCCGCTCTTGGCCGCCACCTCGGCCAGCTGGATCGTCTGCTGGTGGTGCGTGATCATCTCCTGGCTGAAGACCACGTCAGCCTGATCGTGTGTCGTCGACGTGCTGTCCGCCGAGGCCGCGCACCCGGCCGCCAGCACCAGACCGAGCAGGGCCACAACCGCTGTACTCCAACGCATGCACGGAGATACGCACGACACGGAGACGTGGTTCACACGACCCAAATGCCTGCTCGACAGGTTGTAGAGCTAGCCTGTAGGGCGTGAAGGGTCTTGGCGAGCTTGAGCGCAGCATCATGGACATCCTCTGGGCGGAGAGCGGCGCGCTGACCGCCCGTGAGGTCGGCAGGCTCATCGCCGACCGCGACCTTGCCCCCACCACGGTGATGACCGTGCTCGACCGCCTCACCCGGAAGGGCTTCCTCCAGCGCACCCGGGACGGCCGCGCATGGAGATATCAACCGGCCGAAAGCCGCGACGCGTACATCGCCGAGCTTATGCTGGAAGCCTTGGACATGACGGGCGACCGATCGGCCGCCCTGACCCGCTTCGCCCAGGCCGTATCGGGCTCGGAGGCGGAGATCCTGCGCAGAGCCCTTACGGAGCTGGAGGAAGAGTGATCACGGCAGCGGCGCTGGCAGCGCTCGCCACGGCGTGCGCGGTTGGCTCCTGGCGTTTCACGACTGCCCGGTGGACCTCTCGCGCTCCTCGGCTGGCCATCATCGTCTGGCAGTCCCTGGGGGTGTCCTGGGGCCTGGCCACCACCGGCGCCATGCTCGCCTACGCGGTCCAGCCGTACGGCGAGGGGGTGCTGCCCGGGCTGTTCGCGTTCGCGCGGGGGGAGGCGCCGCTGGAGGCGTGGGACCCGCTGCACGTGCTGGCCCTGATCGCGGGGCTCACCGCCCTGACCGTGCTGATCGCGGTGCTGCTCACCGCGGGTGTGCAGGCGCTGCACGCCCGCCGTAGGCACCGCATGCTGCTCGCGCTGATCTCCCACGACGACCCCGGCGTGCCCGGGGTGCGGGTGCTCGCCCACCCCGGCGCCGCCGCGTACTGCGTGCCCGGCCTGCGCTCGCAGGTCGTGGTGAGCGAGGGCGCGCTCAAGCTGCTGTCGGAGGACGAGATGGCCGCCGTGCTCGCGCACGAGGCCGCGCACGTGCGCGAGCGGCACGACCTGGTGCTGCTGCCGTTCGCCGCGCTGCGCAGGGCGCTGCCCTGGTCGAAGGTGGTGGCCGACGCGCAGGCGCAGGTGGAGCTGCTCATCGAGATGGCCGCCGACGACCGCGCCCGGCGCTACTGCTCGCCGCGCAGGCTGGCGACGGCGCTGCTCAGGTTCGGTACGGCGGGCGCCATGCCGACCCCCCAGGGCATGCTCGGCGTGCACGCCAAGCACGTCATGGCCAGGGTCGAGCGCCTGATCAAGCCGGCTCCCGAGCTGGCCGCCCCGGTGCGCTACGGCTACATCGCACTCTCTGTGACGTTGGTCACCTCGGCGCCTCTCCTGTGGGTCTTCCAGCTCTGACGTGCTTGCTGGCGTTAACCGCTCCGTTTGCAATTGCAAGCACTACGGGGCAGACTATGAGGCATGGCACTACCCAAGGTCGACTCGATCGGTGAATACATCCGCGAGCAACGGCAGCAGGCGAAGATCTCGCTGCGCCAGCTCGCGGCGGCGGCAGGGGTCTCCAACCCCTACCTGAGCCAGATCGAGCGTGGGCTGCGCAAGCCGAGCGCGGAGATCCTCAACCAGATCGCCAAGGGTCTGCGCATCTCCTCGCAGGCGCTCTACGTGCAGGCGGGCCTCATCGAGGACCGCGAGCCGCCGAGCGACGTCATCACGGCGATCAGGGCCGACACGCACCTCAGCGAACGGCAACGCCAGGTGCTGATTGATATCTATGAGTCGTTCCGTAAGGAGAAGCGCGCCGAAGACGAGCAGACCTCCCAGAATGCTCGCCCTCGGCACGACTCCGGATCGGACGACGAACCGCTGTCAGAGGAGTTTCTCGCCGCTCTTGAGCCCTATACGGCGACCTCCGGCAACGGCAACGTCACCCAGGAAACCAAGGAAGGTTAACCCATGACGCTCGCAACCGAGGTCAAGAAGCTTACGGAGTCCAAGCCGTTCTACGCCGTCGCGGGTGTCGGCGACTTCGCGGTCGAGAAGCTCCGCGAGCTGCCCGAGCAGTTGCAGAAGCTGCAGTCGCGCCGCACCGAGCTGACCAAGGACCTGCCGGAGATGGCCCGCGTGTACGCCGGCAAGGCCGAGAGCTTCGCCAAGGAGTTCCCGGAGAAGGCCCGCGGGTACGCCGACCAGCTCGCCGGCCGGGCCACCGAGGCCTACGAGGACTTCGCCACGCGCGGCCGCCGGGTCGTCAGCAAGACGAGCGGCGACGCCGCGCTGGAGCTCGAAGAGGTGGCGCAGGCCGCCAAGCCCGCCACCCCGGCCAGGAAGCCCCGCACCACCAAGGCGAGGGGCTGAGCTGACGCGAAAGCCCGTCTCCCGAGGGAGGCGGGCTTTCCGCTTTGGGGTGCCCGTCTGTCAGGGTCGCCTATTAGGCTGAAGCCGATTTCATTGCGGCGTTGTGCGGAGCCAAAAACATGAATTTGATCAACAGTGTCCTCAATCTCCTCTTCCTGGTGCTCGCCGCCGTCATCTTCGGCATGTCGGCGTACGCGCTCGTGCACGCGCTACGGGTGCCGACCGGCGCTTTCGTCTCGGCGGGCAAGCTGCAGAAGAACATCTGGCTGCTGATCCTGGCGCTGGCGACGCTGTTCTCGGTGGGCGGCGCCTGGAGCTACTTCATCGACTTCCTCATCGTCGGCGGCGCCGGCTTCATCGGCCTGGGCGCGCTGGGCTTCTTCTCGATCGTGGCCGCCATCGCCGCCACGATCTACATCGTGGACGTCAAGCCGGCCGTCAAGGGCATGGGCGGGCGGGGCAACAACGGTCCCTACGGCCCCTGGTGATCGAGCCCGGCGTTAGGCTGCCGACATGACCTACGACCTCCACGGGCGCACGCAGCGGCTGGAACTGTCCGACCAGGTTCTCCGCGACTTCGAGGCCGTCGTGCTGGACGCGACGCCCGAGGGGATCGTGCTGGACAGGTCGGCGTTCTACCCGGGCGGCGGCGGCCAGCCGGCGGATCACGGAGTGCTGATCTGGCAGGGCGTCGAGACGCGCGTCGTGGGAGTGCGCAAGGGCGACGACCTCCAGTTGGTCCCGGCCGAGGGCGATCCGATCCCGCCGGTGGGCACCGTGGTCGAGGCGGCGGTGGCCGACGAGCGGCGCTCGGCCCTCATGCGTACGCACTCGGGGCTCCACGTGCTGTGCGGGGTGGTGTTCAGGGACTACGGCTGCCTCGTCACCGGCGGCAACATGGACGAGCTCAGCGCGCGGATGGACTTCAACCTGCCCGAGGTGCCCCCCGGGTTCAAGGAGGCCGTCGAGGACGCCTGCAACACCGAGATCGCCGCCGACCGGCGCATCGACGTACGCGTCCTGCCGCGCAAGGAGGCGTTCGACATCCCCGACATCATCCGCACGGCCACCAACCTGGTCCCGGAGACCGTCCAGGACGTGCGGATCGTCGACATCGTGGGCCTCGACACCCAGGCCGACGGCGGCACCCACGTGGCCTCCACCAAGCAGATCGGCCACATCAAGGTGGCCAAGATCGAGAGCAAGGGCCGCGGCTTCCGCCGGCTGCGCATCCAGATCTCCGACTAGTCGATCACCTTGGCGAGACCGTCGAGCAGCGGGCCGAGCCCGAACTCGAAGAGCCGGTCCAGGTCGAGGTCGAAGTCGCCATTCAGCTCGGCCACGACCCCGGCGAAGGCGCGATAGTCGTCGGACTCGGCGATCCAGCGCAGGTGCTCCTCCTGCCCGGCCATGAACTCGTCGGCGCTGAGCCCCGTGGCGGCCTGGGCCTGCCGCTCCAGCTCCAGGTTGGCGGCGATGCCCTGCACGTAGCTGTAGACCAGGGTGTGCACGTGCATCTTGGCCGTGGCGTCGAGCCTCGTGCCCGCCAGCGCGGCCATGACCCACTCCGTGTGCCTGAGCAGGCTGGCCGAGGGCAGCGGCCTGGTCAGCGAGGTGACGCCGGCCATCCACGGGTGCGCGCGGTAGCCGGCCCACTGGAGGCGCGCCGACACCTCCAGCCTGGCCCGCCAGCCGTCCGGCGGCTCCCCGGGCAGCGGGAACTCGTCGATGACGGCTTCGACCATGAGCAGGACCAGGTCGTCCTTGCCGCCCACGTGGCGGTAGAGGGACATGGTGGCCATGCCGAGCCGGTCGGCGACGCCGCGCATGGTCAGCTCGGGCAGGCCCTCGGCGTCGGCGATCTCGACGGCGGCCCGTACGATGCGCTCCCGCGTCATCTCATTTCCTGAAATATCCGGCCGCCGGGCCGCCGCCCTGCCCCCGCGCGGCTCCGCCACGATCGTCCCCACGCGCGGCTCGGCGACCACGACGCCCTCCTGGGCCAGGAGCGCGAGCGCCTTGGCGGCGGTGGCCAGGGCGACCCCCCGGTCCCTGGCGAGCTGCCTGGTGGACGGGACGCGGTCTCCTGGGCGGAGCCGGCCGTCGGCTATGCGGCGCTTGATGTCGGCGACGATCTCGGCGTAGGGGGCTGCCATCTCATCCTCCTGTACTAGTACAGATCTTGCCATCTTACCCTTGTGAGCTGCTGTCCGTACTGCGTACATTCAGCGTACAACGTCAACACCGGCGACAAGGAGCAGAACATGAAGGTCCTCATCTCAGGCGCGAGCGTCGGCGGCCCCGTCCTGGCGTACTGGCTGCGGCGGCACGGGTACGAGACCACGCTCGTCGAGCGGGCCCCGGCCCCGCGCAAGGGCGGTCAGGCCATCGACATCAGGGGCGCCGCGCTGGACGTGGTCGCGAAGATGGGCGTCATCGAGCAGATCAGGACGCTGCGGACGACCATGCGCGGCATGTCCATGGTGGACGGCGACGGCAACGAGCTCATGCGCAGCTACGAGGAGACGGTCAGCGGCGGCCGGTTCGACAGCCCGGACATCGAGATCATGCGCGACGACCTGACCGCCATCCTCACCTCGGCCTCGGGCGCCGAGTACGTGTACGGCGACTCGATCGCCACCCTCGACCAGGACGCCGACGGCGTGGACGTGACGTTCGAGAGCGGCGGCCGGGGGCGCTACGACTACGTGTTCGGCGCCGACGGCCTGCACTCCAACGTGCGCAGGCTCACCTTCGGCCCGGAGGCGCAGTTCCTCAGCCACCTCGGCATGTACGTCTCCATCTTCACCGCCGACAACTTCCTCGGCCTGGACCACTGGCAGACCTGGTTCCGCGAGGGCGACACGGGAGGCGCCGTCTTCAGCGACCGGGACGCCACCGTGATCCGGGTCAATCTGGGCTTCGGCGCGGGTCCGATCGACTACGACCACCGCGACGTCGAGCAGCAGAAGCGCCTGATCCAGGAGCGCTGCTCGGGGCTGCGCTGGGAGGTGCCCAAGCTGCTGGAGGCCATGTGGAAGGCCGACGACTTCTACTTCGACGCCATGGCCCAGGTCAGGATGGAGCGCTGGTCGAAGGGCCGGGTCGCGCTGGTCGGCGACGCGGGCTACTGCGCCTCGCCGCTGTCGGGGCAGGGCACCAGCCTGGCGCTGGTGGGGGCGTACGTGCTGGCGCAGGAGCTCGGCAGGGACCCGATCGGGGCCTTCGACCGGTACGAGGAGCGCATGCGCCCGTACGTCGCGCAGAACCAGGCGCTCGCCCACGAGAACCCCGGCCAGGGCGCCTCGCCGGAGAGCGTTCAGCGAGCGGCAACCAGCATCACGCTGGACTGACAGTCACGAACCGATACGATTTGCCGCCATGGGTACCAGACTCACCATGGCCGCACTCGGGGCCACCGCTCTGACGTTGACCGCCGTACCCGCGTACGCGGCGGGCGCCGGGATCACGGACGAGGTGACGATGACCCTCGGCAAGAACGGCACCCTGCACGTGGTCGAGAAGATCAGCGGGGCGTCGGGTGAGCTCAAGCGGACGTTCATCACCAGGACGCGGTACGACGACGGCAACGATCGCGTCTACCAGATCTCGAACGTCAAGGGCGGCACCCTCGCCGGCGACGTGCTCACCGTGAAGGGCGACGGAACGGTCGAGTACGACGTCAAGGGGGCGGTGACCACCTCGGGCGGTGTCGAGGAGCTGCGCTGGTTCGCGGTGAACGGCTGGAGCCAGCAGGTCGCCAAGGCGACGGTCAAGGTGAACGGCCCCGGGCAGGTCCAGAACCTGTCCTGCTTCGCCGGCGAGCTGACCTCGGCCATCGGCTGCACCTCGGCCTCCATGGACCACTCGGCCACCGAGGCCGACTTCGAGCAGGAGAACATCGCCCCCAGCCAGGCCCTGACCGTGGTCGTCGGCTACCCCAAGGGGTCCAGCTCCGGCGTCCCCATCCTGGAGCGGCGCTTCTCGCTGGCCTCGGCGTTCACCCTGAACCTCGTCACCGGCGGCGCCCTGGCCGGCCTGCTGGTGCTGCTGCTCGGCGGCGTCGCCCTGCTCTACTGGACGCGCGGCCGTGACGCCAGGGCCGCCGGCCACGCGCAGGGCCCGGTCGATCCGGTGCAGAACGGCCACTTCTCCCCGCCCGACGGGGTACGGCCCGGCCAGATCGGCACCTTGGTGGACGAACAGGCCGACGTGGTCGACGTGACCGCGACGATCGTCGACCTCGCGGTCCGCGGCTACCTGCGGATCGACGAGCAGCCGCGCCAGACGTACGACGCGCCCGACTGGATGCTGGTCAGGCTGCCGAACGCGCCGGTCAACGCGCTGCTGCCGTACGAGCGCGCCCTGTACGACGCCATCTTCGACGGGCGGGACGCGGTGCTGCTGTCGCAGCTGTCCGGCTCGTTCGCGGCCCACCTGGGCAAGGTGCGCGACGCCCTGTACGCCGACGTGGTCAAGCAGGGCTGGTTCGCCCGCCGGCCCGACACCGAGCGCACCAGGTGGACGACGATCGGCGTGGTGCTCATCGCGGTCGGCGTGCTGGCCACGGCGGGGCTGGCCTGGTTCACCACGTACGGGCTGCTGGGTCTGGCCGTCATCATCGCGGGCGGCGCGCTGGCCGTCGGCGGGCAGTACATGCCGGCCAAGACGGCCAAGGGCTCGGCGGCGCTGGCGCACACGATGGGCTTCCGGCAGTACCTGTTCTCCGGCGAGCTGGGAGAGGTGCCGGAGCAGCACCGGGTTGAGCTGTTCTCCCGCTACCTGCCGTACGCGGTGATCTTCGACGGGGTGGAGCACTGGTCGCGGGTGGTGGCCTCGGTCACGGGGAACGGCCACCAGTCCGACAACCTGTACTGGTACCACGGGCCCGCGGAGTGGGACCTGTCCAAGTTCGCCGGGTCGATGCGGACGTTCACCACGACGACCTCGGGCGCCATCTCCGCCACCCGCCAGTTCCGCACGCTCTGACGTCCCTCTGACGTCCTTCTAACGGAACCGGAGCTCACCCACCGGCCGGCCACCGCCGAGCACCGGCGGGGCGGCCAGCTCGGCCAGCTCCGGCGCGTCCAGGCCCAGCGAGCGCAGAGCCGCGACCGTGGCGGGGACGCGGGCGCGCTGGGACCCGTCCTCGATCTTGACGGTACCCGCGCGCCCGTCCTCGAACACGAACGCGTCGAACGCCTCCGCCCCCGCCTTCAGCATGAGCCCGGGCAGCGCGCGCATCAGCTTGGCCTCGGGGCGGTCGGTGCCCGAGGTCCACTCGGGGTAGGTGCTCATCGCGTCGAAGATCTTGCGCTCGTACGAGTCGGGGGACGACATCGGGAACGCCCTGAACGCCTTCGTCACGCCGAGCATCGACACGAAGAACAGCGGCGCCCCGCACCCGTCCACCCCGGAGGCCGCCACCCGCTCCCCCGTCAGGTCCTCCACGGTCTCGCGGATCGCCCGCTGGAGCGGGTGCTTGGGCTCGAGGTAGGACTCGGTGGGCCAGTCGTTCAGGACGCAGGTGGCCAGCATGGCGGCGTGCTTGCCGGAGCAGTTCATGTAGACGCGGCCGCATTCCGTGGCACTCCGGTCGTACGGGTAGTCCTCGGGGCACATCAGCGCCGGCTCCTCCAGCCCGGCGCCCGCGAGGATCTTCCTGACGCCGTCCACGTGGAACGGCTCGCCCGAATGCGAGGCGCAGGCCAGCGCCAGCAGCTCATCCTCCAGCCCGAGCCCCGAACGGAGCATGCCGAGCGCCTGGAGCGGCTTCATCGACGACCGTGGCGACGCGGGAACATGCACCGCGCCCTTCGCCTCGACCGGGCGTCCTTCCGCGTCCACCGTCAGCATGCGAGCCTGATGCGTGGACTCCACGAACCCGGACCGGACAACTTCCACAATCATCGACATTTCGCTTCCCCTTTCGGCATGAGTCTACGAACCCTTCTTCCTGGTCCAGAATGGGTTGCCATGCGAGCAGTGGTGCAGAGAGTGAGTTCGGCGTCGGTGGTGGTCGACGGTCAGACCGTCGGGGCCATCGACGAGCCCGGCCTGCTGGTGCTGGTGGGCGTCACCCACACGGACACGCGGGCCGAGGCCGCCAAACTCGCCGCCAAGCTCTGGGGGCTGCGCATCCTGCACGGCGAGAAGTCCTGCTCGGACGTGTCGGCGCCGCTCCTGGTGATCAGCCAGTTCACCCTGTACGGGGACGCCCGCAAGGGCCGGCGGCCGACGTGGCAGGCCGCCGCCCCGGGGCCGGTCGCTGAGCCGCTGGTGGAGGCCGTGGTGGAGGAGCTGCGCCAGTTGGGGGCGCACGTGGAGACGGGCGTCTTCGGCGCCGACATGAAGGTGTCGCTCGTCAACGACGGCCCGATCACCCTCATCCTCGACTTCTGACCGCCCACGCCCGGGCGCCTGCCCCCAGGCGAGCCCTCACCCGGGCGCCTGCCCCCAGGCGAGCCCTCACCTGGGCGCCTGCCGCCGGGAGAGCCCTCACCCGGGTGCCTGCCGCCGGGAGAGCCCTCACCTGGGCGTCTTCCACCGGGAGAGCCCTCAGCGGATGCGGCGACGGAGAGCCGGGTCGATGGAGACGTTGCGTCCCGCGTCCGGCGGCACGATGACCTCCTGCGCGGCCGCCACCCCACCGGCCAGCAGCGGCGCGTCCACCGGCACCGTCCGCTTGACCACCGCCAGCGCGATCGGCCCGAGCTCGTGGTGCCGGGCGGCCGACCCGACCACCCCGACCTCCTGGCTCTCGAAGATCACCGGATCACCATGCGCCGGCAGCGTGTCCACACTGCCGTCGAGGTGCAGGAACACCAGGCGGCGCGGCGGATGCCCGAGATTGTGCACCCGGGCGACCGTTTCCTGGCCGCGGTAGCACCCCTTGCTCAGGTGTACGGCCGCACCGATCCAGTCCACCTCATGGGGAATCGTCCTGTGATCGGTGTCGAACCCCAGCCGCGGCCGGTGCGCCTCGATCCGCAGCGCCTCGTACGCCCACAGCCCCGCCAACGGCTTGCCCAGGTGATCGGGCAGCTCGTCGCGCGGCACCAGGAAGTCCTCCGTGGCCGTGGACAGCACGGCCAGGTCGTCGGCCCGCGACACCTCGACCCGCAGCATGAACCGCATCCGGTCGAGATAGTCGATCAGGCTCTGCGCGGTGCCCGGCTCGACATGGGCCAGCATGCTCTCACCGTCGTCGACGAGCGTCAGGTGGTGCAGCACGTGACCCTGCAGGTCGAGATCGAGCGTCTGCGTCCACTCACCCGGCTTCAGGGTGTCGAGTTTCTGCGAGGTCAGGTCGTTGAGCCATTTCAGCCGGTCTACGCCGGAGATGCGGACCACCTCACGGTTGCTGCGGTCGACGACCGCCTCACCCTTGGCCAGCGCACGCTGCTCGGCGAACAGATCGCCGTAGTGCGCGGCAACGTCGGAATCCGGCCCATCGGCCGCGACGGCGCCGGGGAGATCGAGCAGAGGGCTACGCATGCCCTCCAGGTTATCGGCACTCACGCCACCACCCGAAAACCCCCACCCGCTCGCCCACGTACGACAGCCACCACCCGACAACCGGAAGCGACCACCCACGTACTTACGGCAGCCACCCGACAACCGGAAAGCGCGCGGGCCCGGCCGGGGGCGAGGGTGGGGTGGCAGCGGCAGCGGGCCTGGATGGAGGTCTTCTCGTCCGCGCTGATCACGTACTCGTCCTCGCCCAGCGCCTGGCCCTGCCAGGTACGGGCGTACAGGTCCAGCACGCGCTCGGCCTTGGTGCGGAAGTCGAGGTCGGTGATGAAGATCCAGGAGCGGTGCTGCCAGGGCTTGAGCGCGTCCCCGGCGAGCCGGCGGCGCACGGTGGAGGCTGACACGAACGCGGCGATGCCGCGCTGCATGGCCTCGCGGGCCAGTTCCGGGCATGACCAGCGCGCCGGCGGCACCCCGGTCTCGGCGGGCAGCTGGCAGGCCAGGGCCTTGACCTGGGCGGTCTGCAGCGGCGTGAAGGCGGGCGGGCGACCAGAGCGCCTACGGTCGGACAGCCCGGCCAGTCACTGCTCGGCGAACCGGCCCCTCCGGCAGCGGACGGTGTCCAGGTGCAGTCCCGTCTCGCGGACGATGCGCGCGTTGGAGCGCCCACGCGCCGCATGCAGCACGATCGTCGCTCGCTGCCGGGCCTGGTGTGGGGTCTTGTGGCCGTACGCCATCTTCTTGAGCCGGTGGCGTACGGAGGCGGTCAAGGTGATGGGCACGGGATGAAGCGGCCGATCCCCCCGGAATGGTCAGCGGCCGGTGCGAACGGCGGTGAGGAACCCTCCACTCGAAGGACCGAGGACGGGACGGCCGTAGGAGGCGGCGAGTTCGGCAAGATCGTGAGGCTGAGGTTGCCAACCGTGTCGGCTGAGCCAGCCGGGGGCGTCTTCGCCCAGTCCGCCCTTCCACAATGATGTGTACTGGTCCATCGTCGGCATGCCACGAGTCTGCGCAAGGAAGGCCGAACCAGTGATGTCGCCGTGTTCAAAGGCTAGTTGGCTGCCCGGCGCGGAGAGCTCACCGACTGCGGTCAGCAGACGCGCCGCCTCATCAGCCATCAGGTAGACCAGCAGTCCTTCCGCGAGCCATGCTGTTGGCGCGGTGGGATCGAACCCGGCAGCGACCAGCTCGCCCGTCCAGCTCTCGCGCAGGTCCACCGGAACAATGCCGCGCTCGCACGTCGGCACCGCATCGCATGCGGCCAGCACCGCCTCCTTGAACGCGAACACCTCGGGAAGGTCGAGTTCGAACACGCTCACACCGCCCGGCCACGGCAGCCGCAGAGCACGTGTGTCGAGCCCGGCGGCGAGCAGAACCACCTGTGCGCAACCGGCAGCCGTGGCAGTGAGCAGATAGTCATCGAAGAACCGCGTGCGCAGTACTCCATGGAAGGCGAACACGGCGCCCAAGGAGGCCAGCGGCCCCAGTGCGGCGAGGTCTTCGGCTGACGTGGGCTCCTCGGGAAACGCCCCAGGCGCAGCGTCCAGGAATCTCTGGGCGTACGGGTCGTTGAACAGCCGGTCGTCCCTGAGGCTCTCGCGGGCCCTCACCATCGCCACCCCCAGCGCCGTCTTCGCCACGCCCTTCAGTGAGCCGTCTGGCTCCATCGCCGCCTCCTCGATCGAAACTTATTCATCGCCAACGATACATCTCTCACGATGCTTCTGTAGCGATGCTTCTGTAGCGATGTAGCCTTCGCACATGGATGGCGGACAGTTGCACCGGCTTGGCAAGCGCCTCATCGAGCTGTCCTCGCAGGTCACCGGCGAGGCCGGCGACCTGTCGCTCACTCCCGGAGAGGCCGCTGTCCTGGAAGACGTGATCAAGCACCCCGCCAGCTCGATCAGCGAGATCCACCAACGGACAGGCTTTGTGCAGAGCCACGTATCCGCGTCGGTCTCACGCCTCAAAGCGCGTGGGCTGGTGAAAACCGAACCCGACGCGAGCGACGGGCGCCGCACCCGGGTCCGAGTCGCGGACGGAGCTATGCAGGCGATCAGCCGCCGCGCAACCCGCAGCATCGACCAGGCGATCGGCCGCACCATCGGCGACCCCGGTCGGGCTCGCCGGACGACCGAGCTATTGCAGGAGCTGGCCGACATCCTGCTGTGACCGCGCCGGCAAACCTTAAGGGCCGCCCCTACCTCGCCGACGCCCTGCCGTCACAACAGTCGCCTTACGTCAACCACCGAAGGACTTCCGGAACCGACCATCAAGGCAGCCATCCGAGCCCCGGGCCCGGCCGCTCGCGTATCCACGGCAGTCGCCGAACACCGGTAAACGACCACCCACCCACCTGCAGCAGCCCCTCAACAGCCGTAAACGACCACCAACTCACCCACCTACGGCAGCCGCTCAACAACCGTGAACGACCACCGCCCCGGCTCCCGGCAGTCACGACTATCACGGCAACGCCCGAGGGCGGCCGTCCTCTCGCCCGCTATCGGCAGTTGCGGCACCGGCCGAAGACGGTCAGATGGTGCACGTCCGCGACGAACCCCAGCTCCTCGTCCAGCCCCTTGACCAGCCCGTCCGCCAGCTCGGGCCGTACCTCGAACACCTCGTCGCACCCCCGGCACACCAGGTGCACGTGATCGGCCTCAGCGGCCAGGTGGTAGGTCGGCGCACCGTGCCCCAGATGCGTGTGGGTCACCATGCCGAGCTCTTCGAGCAGCTCCAGCGTCCGGTAGACCGTGGAGATGTTCACGCCACGCGCGGTCTCGCGGACCTTGACGCAGATCTCCTCGGGCGTGGCGTGCTCCAACGTCTTGACCGCCTCAAGGACGAGCTGGCGCTGCGGGGTGACCCGGTAGCCCTTGGCGCGGAGTTCCTCATGCCACTGCGTCTCCGTCATGCCCCGAGTGTACGGCCCGGCGATATTCACTTGCCCCTTTCGCGCACAAGCGCATAGCGTCTTTGGTACGCGGAAAGGAGGTGGTCCAAACAATGGTGAATCATAGTTGGGCTAGCGAGGTGGTTGTCCGCTAGCGCTGCGGACTGTTGTCTCGTGACGTATGCGAATCCGAGGCAACCACCGGGGCCCCTGGCAGCCGGAGGGCGGGACCATGATCCCGTCTTTGGTCCATCCGGCCCACCTGCCGAGCAGGTGGAGTTCGCCTGGGGCCCTTCTTCATGTCCACGTCGGGAAACCGAGCCGTTCCACGCGCCTTGACGGACGGATCCTCCGCTCGGGAAGCCTCGCCTGACGCTTCGGGGCGCGCCCAGCACCGGCTCCAAGAGCACGACCAGGCCACTCACCCGGCCACCGAGAAGCCCTCGGCACGACCGGAGTCACTCACCCGGCCTCCGAGACCTCCGCACGACCGGGTTACGCACCCGACCACCGAGACCTCGGCCACCGCAGAGCACCACCGGGGTTACTCACCCAGCCACCGGGACCTCGGCACGACCGGGTTATGCACCTGACCACCGAGACCTCCGCCACTGCAGAGCACCATCGGGGTTACTCACCCGGCCACCGATATCCCAGCCGCCGATGTTCCGGCCAGCGATATCCGGACCGCCGACATGCCGGCCGCCGACATGCCAGCTGCCAATGTCCCGGCCACCGATATACGGACCACCGATATGCCGTCACCATGATCGCTACGCCAAAGGCGCGACTCGGGGGCGAGGGGCACAGGTTCCAGCGACGAAGGGACAGCCTCGAAAGGCGAAGGGACAGGCTCAAGGGGCGAAGGGACAGGCGCGGGACCAAGAGCCCCAGTTCAGTGCTCACCCCGTGCCGCGATGCCGAGCTTGTCGCACGCGTCCCGATAGAGCTGCACCACGGCCTTACGCACCTGGGCCCGCTCGGTGAGCGTCTCCCCCCAGGGCACCCGCACCCGCTCCCCACCATCGACCATGAACTCGATCGCCTCGGCATCCACGTCACTCGTCACCGCCGAGGTGGCGTCGGGCCGGCCGCCGAGCGCCCGCACGATGATCAGCGAGTCCCCGGCGTGGTCGTCATTCATGTGGCGCTTGATCGCCTCGACGGCGTCAGCGGTGAAAGGCGTGCTCATATCGGCTCAAGCTACCTTCTTCAGCTCCGCCGACATATGGTCCGTGAGCGGGTGACCCATAGCCGCCATCTCGTACGCCCACATCAGGTTGCCGTTGACCAACCCGTACAGCCGGTGCCCCGCCGTGTACTCCTTGGCGGTGCCGGTGCGGGCCACGACGTCCGTACGCAGCTCGATCTTGTGGAAGACGACCTCGCCGATGTAGATCTCGACGATCCCGGTCGGGTGGGCGAGCACCACCTCGATCTGCCTGTCGGGCTGCGGGCGCCAGTATCCCGATTCGGTGGCCAGCGGCTTGACCCGGTTGCCGTCCTGGTCGAGCAGCCAGGTGCGGCTCACGTAGCTCAGGAACGGCTTCCCGTTGTGCCCGAACTCGATCTCCTGCCCGAAGTTGAAGCTCTCGATCGTCGGGTAGCCGCCCACGCCGGCGCCTTCCCACCGGCCGAGCAGGAACGCGATGGGCTCCAGGGCGGGGTGCACCTCAGGTTCTTCCATGCTCCCCAAGCGTAGTGCTCCTGGCTCGCCGTACGGCCTCGGTGTACAGCTCGGTGGTGAGATCATCACGGCCGATGCCGACGTCCGCCATCACCTGCCTGATCACCCGCAATGCGCCGGGAACCGCGTCGGGCTCGACCACTGCCTCGATTTCGAGAAACGTACCGTCGAGTTCGGGAATGGTCACGAGCGTGGCCACCAAAGAAAGCCCCGACTTCGAAATCCGGTAGTTCCTGCACCGCTTTTCATACCGGATCACTTCTTGCAACCCAAGTTTGCGCAGCACAGCCTCCATCGCCACGGGGTCCTCGACCCCGGTCTCGTACTCAGGCTTGGACCCGCTGACCGGATCGACGCTGGGATCCTTGAACGTGAGCAGGCTCACCGCGCCATCGTCCACCACCCTCACCCGGATCTCCCTCCCGTCGCGGGAGTACCGGAGATCGGGGGTGTCGTAGTAGACATCGCGGTAAACGTTGGCCGTCTCCGGCGCACGCTCCCGCAACGCGGCCCGTACGCCGACGGGATCCCGCACGACGGCCTTCAACTCGGCCTCGATCCACATGCTCCTCCTCCAGCCTCCCTCGTAGCAGCCCGTGGGGCGGTGTCCTTTGGCGTCCCTTGCGGGAGCCTGCCGGGCGGTGTCCTTCGGCGTCCCTTGCGAGAGCCTGCCGGGCGGCGCCCTTCGGCGTCCTTTGCGAGAACTGTCGGGCGGTGTCCTCCGGCATCCCCTGCAGGAGCCCATGGGGCGGTGTCCTCCGGCATCCCTCGTAGCAGCCCGTGGGGCGGGGCCCTTCGGCATCCCCTGCGGGAGCCTGTCGGGTGGCGTCCTTCGGCGTCCCTTGGGGGAGCCTGTTGGGTGGCGTCCTTCGGCGTCCCTTGGGGGAGCCTGTTGGGCGGTGTCCTTCGCGGCGTCTCTTCGGTCAAGGGGAGGTCTTTCCTGCGCGGGCTTGTGTATTCGGTTGGAGTCCTTCGCCGGAAGTCGGGGGGCGTTAGGGTGACGGGTATGGAACGATCACTGGTGATCAAGGTGACCGCCGGGGCAGATGCCCCTGAGCGGTGCAACCAGGCGTTCAATGTCGCGGCCGCCGCGCTCGCGAGTGGTGTGCCCGTTTCCCTGTGGCTGACCGGCGAGGCCTCGTGGTTCGCGCTGCCGGGCCGGGCCAAGGAGTTCAGCCTGCCGCACGCCGCACCGCTCGCCGACCTCCTCGACGCCGTGCTGGCGGCGGGGCGCGTGACACTCTGCACCCAGTGCGCGGCCCGTAGGAACATCACCGTGGACGACCTCATCGACGGGGTCCGCATCGCGGGCGCGCCGGCGTTCGTCGAGGAAGTGGTCAGGGAAGGCGCCCAAGCGCTGGTCTACTGAGCTTTCGGGTCGTAGACCGCACGTCACGCCTGAGGCTCATCCGTTGGCGTCCGAAAGACGAGGCGCGCGAAGACCAGGTGCCTGCCCTGAGTGCAGGGATATGCGCCGACCTCGGCACGCGCGCCCGCGTGTGGCGGCCCGCGACCGTGTGGTCGTGTGGTCGTATGTCATCCCGCGTGGCCGTGCGTAGCCGTGTGGCGGTGCGCGACCGTGCGTGGCCGTGTGCCGGTGCGCGACCGTGTGCCGGTGCGCGACCGTGTGCCGGTGCGCGACCGTGTGCCGGTGCGTGGCCGTGTGGCGAGGCGCGACCATGTGTGGCGCGGCCGTGCGGCGGCCCGTGGCGATGCGTAGCCGTGCGGCGGTACGCGACCGTGCGTAGCCGTGTGGCGGGGCGCGACCATGTGTGGTGCGCGGCCGCACATGGCCGTGTGGCGGTACGAGACCGTGTGTGGCGGCCGTGCGTAGCCGTGCGGCGGCCCGTGGCGATGCGTAGCCGTGCGGCGGTACGCGACCGTGCGTAGCCGGGCACGACCGTGTGGCCGCCCGTGGCGATGCATAGCCGTATGGCGGGGTGCGACCGTGCGTGGCCGTGTGGTGGTGTGTGGCCGTGCATGACCGTGTAGCGGTGTGTGGCTGTGTGGTGGTGGGGAGGGGCTGGGTTATGGGCCGCTGGGGTGGCGGTCGCGTACGGCGTTGAGTTCGATGTTCTGCTCCAGCAGTGCCTTCGCCGCGCACAGGACGATCGTGAAGCCGCCCGTCGAACCCGCCACGTGGGCGACGATCTCGTCTCCGGACCCGGTGAGCCCGCTCTCCGTCACCTCGACGAAGGTGACGTCCTGGCCGTACGGGGTGAAGCGGAACTCGACGGTCAGCGGGTGGTCCTCGTTCCATTGGAAGAGGATCCTGCTTCCCTCCTCCACCTCCTTGACCAGCACATTCGTGGAGACTCCGTACATCTCCCACGTCCACTGGAGCCGCGCACCCGGTGTCATCCTGCCGGTGCTCTTGGTGAACCAGAACCTGGTCGTGACCTCCGGGTCCGCGAACGCCTCGAAGACCTCGGCGGGCGGCCTGCGGATGAGCATTGCGGTCTGTACGTCGGGGATCTTGGTGAGTGTGAGCGTGTCAACGGCCATGGTCAGGTTCCTTTCTCGTCCTGCGACTCCCACCTGGCGGTCTCGGTGATGGGCGCCATCGTTTCGCCGGTTTCCAGCAGGGTCTTGAGGTTGGAGAGCAGTTCGGGCCAGCCTTGGCTGATCGACTCGCGTACGCCGCTGTCGGGCTCGAAGCCGCTGTGCACGATGGTCAGCTTGACCGTCTCCCCAGCTTGTTCGATGTCGAAAGTCACCTTGGACCTGGGCTCCGCGGTCACCCGGGCCAGTGCTTCGTCGCTCAGGCCGACGGCCTTGGCGAACTCCGGCGTGAAGGTGTGCCAGGAGTAGGCCAGGCGGCGGTGGGGGTCGGACTCGAGTACGACCTGCTCGGGGTCCTCGATGGTGACGCCGCCCAGCTTCCAGGCCATCGTCGAGCCCACCTTCCAGTCGGACTCGATCTCGACGCCCCAATAGCTGAGGGTGAAGGCGGGCTCGGTCAGGGCCCGCCAGAGCCGCTCCGGGGTGGTTTTGATGTATGTCGTGTATACGAAATCGTTGCTGGTCATGGGGCTCTCCAAAGCCGTCTTGAGGTCTGCGAGCGCGTCGGCTCGCCGCCGGTCGTACTGGTTGATCCAGCGATCGGCGATGGCGTTGATCGGCACGGCGTTGAGGTAGTGCAGCTTCTCCCGGCCGCGCCACACCGTGGTCACCAGGTTGGCCTCCTCCAGCACGGCCAGGTGCTTGCTGACCGACTGCCTGGCCATGTCCAGGCCCGCGCACAGCTCGCGCAGGGTTTGCCCGTTGCGGGCGTTGAGGCTGTCGAGCAGCCTGCGGCGACTGGGGTCGGCCAGCGCCTTGAACACCTCGTCCATTTAGCCCATCTACCGCCATCCAGGCCAGACATGCAGTCAATTGGCTGCATATCTCGACCATAGGCAGCTTGATGGCTGCATGTCAACCGGGGATGATCGCGCGTTGCTGGAGACGGTGGCGTTCTGCGCGAAAGGCACGAAAAATACGAAAAAGTGTGAAAAGACCGCCGCGCGGCCCGGCTGCGGCCTGGGCGAGGCCTCCGGCCCGCCGACATCGGCCGCACCCTGGTGGCGGCTACCCCCCGGTGGCGGCTACCTCCCGGTGGCGGGTGTCTGTGGCGGGTGTCTATGGCCGACCCCGTGGCCAACCCCGGTGGCCGACATCCGTGCGCCGGTATCGGTGGCCGACATCCGACGCCGGTATCGGTGGCCGATGGCGAAGTCAGCAAGGTGCGGGAGTAGTGGCAGGTATCGGTGGCCGATGGCGAGGGTGGCAAGGTGCGGGAGTCATGGCGGGCAACAGCTCCAACGCCCGTTGCGCGCCCGTCGGCTCTTGGCTTTCGGCCCGGTCGTCATGGCTCACCAACCATGCTCGGACACCGGCCCAGAACACGTCGAGGCCGGGCCCGTCCTGACCCCCGCAGTTCCGGCGGGCAGAGAGGGTTTGCCTAGGATCGGGAGTCGATCGAGGAGGCAAGAGGGTGGAGACGACCGGCGCGTTGGCGGAGGCCGAGTGGGAAGCGCATCGCTCCGCCGTCTTCGGGGCGGCCTACCGGATCCTCGGCACCGTGACGGAGGCCGAGGACGTTACGCAGGAGGTCTGGTTGCGCGCCGTCGCCGCCGACCTGTCCGAGGTGCGGGATCTGCGGGCCTGGCTGGTGACCGTGGCCGCCCGGACGTCCTACAACGTGCTGCAGTCGGCCCGCGTCCGCCGCGAGTCCTACGTCGGCCCCTGGCTGCCCGAACCGCTGCTGACCGGGCCCGACGCCGCCGCCCAGGTGCTCATGGACGAGTCGGTGAGCACCGCGATGCTGGTGGTCATGGAGACGCTCACCCCCGCCGAACGCGTCGCGCTGGTGCTGCACGACGTCTTCGACTTCCCGTTCGCCCGGATCGCCGAGGTGCTCGACAGCACGCCCGCCGCCGGCCGCAAGCTCGCCTCGCGCGCGCGGGCGCGGGTCGCCGCGGTCCAGGAGCGGCCCCGGGCGTCCAGGGCCGAGACCGAACGGCTGCTCAGGGCGTTCAAGGCGGCCGCCGACGCGGGTGACATGGCCGGGCTCGTCCAGCTGCTGCACCCCGAGGCCGTGTACGTCGCCGACGGCGGCGGCGAGGTGACCGCGGCGCGCAGGCCGGTCCGGGGCGCCGAGCGGATCGCCCTGCTGGCGGTCAGGCAGATCGAGCTGAGGCGGCCCGACGCGTTCCAGGTCATCGAAGTGAACGGGCGCCCGGCCCTGGCGACCTACCACGGCGGCGAGCTGGTCTGGCTCGACACCGTGGAGATCGCCGACGGGCGGATCACGACGTTCAGGCGGCTGGTCAATCCGGACAAGCTCGCCCGCCTCGGTCACATCTGACCTCGCGGGCTGGTCAATCCGGAGAAACCCGCCCGCCTCGGTCACATCTGACCCCGCCGTCTTGTCTCCCTGCCGACCGGTCTCCGATCCCCCGGGGGCCAGGCGCCCCCGATCCCCCGGGGGCCAGGCGGAGAGAGGACGGCACAGTGGCCCACGTTGTGATCATCGGAGGCGGTTTCGCGGGCGTGTGGAGCGCGGCGGGAGCGGCGCTGGCGCGCGGAGCGGCGGACCTGCGCATCACGCTCGTCTCGCCGAACGAGCACCTGGTGCTACGACCACGCCTGTACGAGCCGGAGCCGGACCTGGCAAAGGTGGAACTCGGCCGGGTCCTCGGGCCGATCGGCGTCGAGCACCTGCGGGTCTCGGTGAGCACGATCGACACCGGCCGCCGCGTGGTGGTGGCCGACGGCCGGGAGATCGGCTACGACCGCCTGGTGCTGGCGGCGGGCAGCAAGCTCGTCCGGCCCGAGGGCCTGCCCGGCGCCGAACGGCTCTTCGACATCGACACCCTGGACGAGGCCCGGCGGCTCGCCGACCACCTGCGCGATCGCGAGAACTACCGCGCCGTGGTCGTCGGGGCGGGGTTCGTGGGCCTGGAGGCCGCGACCGAGCTGGCCGCCCGGGGCCGGGTGCTGCTGGTGGACCGCTCACAGGTGGTCGGGCACCAGCTCGGCCCGGGCCCGCGCGAGGAGATCGTGGCGGCGCTGGACAAGCTGGGCGTCGAACGCCGCCTCGGGGCCACGGTGACGGAGGTAGGCGACGGGTACGCCGTCCTGTCCGACGGCACCCGGGTCGAGGCGGACGCGGTGGTCTGGGCGGTCGGGATGAGGGCCAGCGAGCTCACCCGGCAGATCTCCGCCGAGCTCGACCACCTCGGCCGGGTCCCGGTGGACCGGCACCTGCGTGCCCTTCCCGAGGTGTTCGCCGCCGGGGACACAGCCGCCGCGGCGTTCGACGCCGAGCACACGGTCATGCAGGCCTGCCAGCACGCCACCCCGCTCGGCAAGGTCGCCGGGTACAACGCGGCGGCCGACCTGCTCGGCGTGCCGCTGCGCGACTTCACCCCCGGCCCGTACGTCACCTGCCTGGACCTGGGCGGCGCCGGCGGGATCTTCACCCGGGGCTGGGACCGAAGGGTGATGGCCTCAGGCGCCGACGGCAAGGAGATCAAGACGCGGATCAACCAGGCAATCCACCCGCCGGTCGACGACGCCGCGAAGATCCTCGCCGCCGCCGACCACGTCCACCTGGAGTTGCCCTTCTTCCCTCCCGACGAGGAGACCGGTCAGCCGGGCAGGACGGCGGCCAGGCGTTCCCGGCGCAGGGCCTCGTAGCGGGAGTCGTCGAGGGGTGCCAGGTCGCCCACCCGCCACGACAGCAGCAGGTCGGCCAGGGCCGGGTTGCGGGCCAGGGCGGGCCCGTGGAGGTAGGTGCCCACCACGTGGCCCGCGTAGCAGCCCTCGAAGCCGTCTCCGTTGCCCACTCCGACGAGGGTCCGGGACAGGGGCTTGACGCCGGGGCCCAGATGGGTGATGCCCATGTGGTTCTCGAAGCCGGTCAGGGTGGGCAGGTCGAGCGCGGCGTCCACCTCGGCGGCCAGCTCGCCGACCGCTCGGGCGGGACCGCGGGAGCTGGCGATGTCCAGCAGCCCGATCCCGTCCACCGGCTGGCCCTCCTCGCCCCCGAACGTGCTGCCCATGATCTGGTATCCGGCGCACACCGCCAGCAGGGCGGCGCCGCGGGCGACGGCGCGGTGGAGGCCGCCGTCGCGGCGCAGGCGTTCGGCGGCCAGGATCTGGGGGCGGTCCTCGCCGCCGCCGATGAGGTAGATGTCGCCCGAATCCGGCACCGGGTCCGCCGAACGTACGTGGATCGTCTCGGTCGCGATCCCCCGGCGGTTCGCGCGCTGCTCCAGGACGAGCGCGTTGCCCTGGTCACCGTACGTGCTCAGCAGGTCAGGATAGATCCAGACGATGCGAAGGGCGCTGTCAGTCGGCACGGCCGAACTCCGTTCGGATCTGCTGGAAGGCGGTGTAGTTGGCGATGACGTCGACCCGGCCGGGAGGCTGCATGGACAGCGCCTCCGTGAACGAGCCGCACAGCGTGAACGGCACGTCCGCCACGTCGAGCCGGAGCGCCAGGTCGAGGCGGCGCTCGCCCGTCACGAAGACGGGGCGCCCGCGCAGGATGCGGTAGTCGACGTCCCACAGCCAGGAGGTGTCGCGCCCGTCGGGGCCGTTCGCGTTGACCGAGAGGATGATCGGCAACTGCGGGTCGGCCACGTCGAACGCCTCCAGCCACCCCGCCGGGTTCTTCGCCAGCAGCAGCCGCGCGTGGCGGCCGTCGCGCTCGACCGTGGTGTAGCGGCCGGCCACCGAGGTGACCTGGCGCAGCCGCGGCAGCGCCCGCTCCACCGGCACCCCGAACGCCTCGGCCACCGCCAGCGCCATCACCGCGTTGGACCGGTTGGCCAGGCCGGGCAGCTGGATGTCGAGCAGCCACCGCTGCCCGCGCGGATCGACGGCCACCTCGTCGTCGATCGCCCACTGCGGCTCCGGCCGGTGGAACGTGCACTCCTTGCACGCCCAGTCGGCGTCCTTACGATCCAGCGGGCCACCGCACTCGGGGCAGCACCAGGAGTCTTCCTTCCACCGCTGACCGCCGGAGACCCAGGTGACCTTCGCCGCCGTGGAGGCGCCCCAGGTCACGAGCGGGTCGTCGCAGTTGGCGATGACGTGGGTGGGCTTGCCGGACAGCGCCCTGCGCCACTTCTGGGCGAGCAGCCAGATCTCGGCGGCGCGGTCCATCTGGTCGCGGCTGAGGTTCATCAGGCACACGACGCCCGCGCCGGTGGTGTCGAGGACCTCCGGCAGGTATTTCTCGTCCACTTCGAGCACCCCGTACGGGGCGGCCTTGTTCTGGGAGAGCGCCGAGACGTGGCCGGCGGGCATGTTGGCGCCCAGCGCGTTGGTGGCGACGTCGCCGAGCTCGAGGAGCGCCGAGGTGATCAGCCGCGTGGTGGTGGTCTTGCCGTTGGTGGCGCTGACCAGGGCCAGCTTGCGGTCGCGGGCCAGCTTGCGCAGGAGGTCGGGCTCAAGCAGCAGGCCCACTCGCCCGCCGATCACCGACCCGTCCCCGCGCCCGGTCATCTTGGACAGCGTCGCGGCACTGCGGCCCAGGGCGCTGGCGAGCTGGGCCCGCAGAGGAAGCTGGGTCATGCCCAAGGATCCTAGTCGGCATTGGCCGATAGTCTGGAGAAGCACACGAAAACGCGGCCCGGTCGGTAGCCCGGGCGAAGCTTCACCGTATCCGCCCTTCCATGGGATGTCCGGTGTGCCGGAAGCGGCCTCGACAGGCCGTCATTTCGGCATACGCGCATGGAGGGCGACGTGGTGACGATGTCGGTTTATCTGGACGGGCCGTTCTGGGTCGGCGTACTCGAGATCGTCGAGGACGGCACGGTCCGGGCGACCCGTTTCACGCTCGGGTCCGAGCCCACCGATCCGGAGTTGTACGAGTTCCTGCGGCGGCACGGCGTCGCGCTGCTCGAACGGGCGGCCGCCGCACCTCCCGTCCCTTCGGAAGGACGAGAGGCCAAGCGGGTCAACCCCAAGCGGGCCGCGAAACTGGCGGCCCGGGCGGCGGCCGGGGTGTCCCGCCGGAGCACGGCCTCCCAGGAGGCGCTGCGGCTGGAGCTGGAGAGCCGGAAGACGGAGGCGGCGGACGACCGGCGGGCCCGGCGGCGGGAGGCGGCTGAGCACCGGCGGGAGGTGGCCCGCCGCAAGCGCCTCGAACGCCGCCGCGACCGCTGAGCCCCTCCACCGTCATCGCCGAGACCCGCCGCCGCGACCGCGGAGCCCCGGAGGTCAGGACGGGGAGGGGGCGGCGTCGGCGAAGGCGATCTCCGGGGCGCCGCCGTGGTCGAACGGCAGGACGAAGCGTCGCGGCCACGACAGCACGCCCTCCAGCCACCCCGCCCCCATCGTCTGCCCCACGTGCCGCAGCCGCGCCGACGACTCGATCCCGATCGCCACCGTCGTGATGTCCCGCTGCACCCCCTCGTTCTCGTCGTCCCCCAGGATGACCCGCCAGGCCAGCGCCCGGTTCCGGTCCACCTCCATCGACAGCGGGTGGTGCCGCAGCGCCTTGGCGCGGTGCCCGAGCAGCTCGGTGTGGACGAGGTCGGGGTTGGCGCCGTTGCCGTTCGAGGGCTGGCGGAAGAGGGCGTACTCCATGGGTGGCGCCGGGCTGCGCAGGTTGGGGGCCGCGTGGCCGTACGGGAAGAGCCTGTCCACCTCGTGCAGCCACCGGACCTGCGGGATCACCCACGAGGCGCCCGGCCGGTCCCCGCCGCCGTCGAGCCCGGCGAGCAGCCGCGTGGCGGTCTCGGCGGCCTTCTCGGTGAGCAGGGCGGGGTCGAACCAGCTGCGCAGCGACCAGGCGCGCCGCTGCACCGAGCGTTCGATCAGGGTCGCCAGCAGGCACTCGCCGCGCCGCGCCGGCAGCTCGCCCCAGGCTGCGCCGAGGGCGCGCGGAACGCCGGGCAGCGGCCGGTTGCTGACGAAGGCGAGCACGACCGTGTCGCACCAGATGCGCAGCCAGGCCCACTCGGGAGCGTCGGCGAGCACGTCGGCCTCGCGCAGCTCCACCAGCGTGCACGCCTGCCCGGTGCGGCAGGACGCGCCGCACGCCGCGGACCGGCGGCCGCGGATGGGCGGCGGCGGGCCGGGCAGCACCTTCTCGCGGGACTCCCCCAGCGGCACGCGGACCCGCAGCGGCCGGTCCATCCCGTCGGCGAAGACCGCGGCCGAACCCGGCTGCAGGGAGACCACGTGGCGGGACTGCTCGTCGCTGAGGTTCATGGCGTCTCCGACGAGCTTCCTGTCATCCTCGGCCGGGAGCCGGTGCACGACCTTGAGCGCGGTGTTCTTGACGACGTCGGAGACGAGCTTGGTCGGGATCTGCTCCGCCACCACGATGCCCTCGCCGTACGCGCGGATCTCCGCCAGCAGCCCGGCCAGCAGCTCCACCGCGTGCGTGGAGGCCCGGCCGTGGCCGCGGTCGCGCAGCAGCCGGTGCGCCTCCTCGATCACGATGACGTGGCGCAGCTCGTGGGACTTCTCCCGGCGGGCCCGCATCCGCAGGTGCTCGACGATCCGGATGATCAGCGTGCCCATGAGGAACGCCTTGTCCTCGTCGTTGGCCACGTCCTCGATCGCCAGCACGACGTCCCGCTCCAGCAGGCCGCCGATGTCGGCGGGGTGGCCGCCCTCGAAGAAGCGCCCCGCCGAGCCGACCCGCAGGGACCGGAGCCGGAGCGAGATGAACCCCTCCACGTCGGCCTGGACCTCGCGGCCGTAGCCGATCTCCTTGATCACGTCCATGGCGTGCTGCTGGAGCTGTTCGAGGGTGGGGATGCTGGGCGGGACGTTCGAGCCCGGCACGGCGCCGCCGGTGACGACGTCCCAGCCGGTGGCCTCGTAGACGCGCTGCAGCGCCAGCGACATGATCTGCGGGAACGGCTCCTCGGCGTCGAACGCCGCCATGAACAGCGCCCTGACCATGTCGATGTGGGCCTGGACGGGGTAGCCGGGCTCGGGTTCGAGCGGGTTGATGCTGAACGGCACGCCGTCCGGCGCCGACGGGTTGATGACGGTGACCGGGTCGTCGAGGCGCCCGGCCATGGCGGCGTACTCGGACTTGGCGGGCTCGATGGCCAGCCACGGGATGCGGGCCCGGCTGAGCTGCTCCAGCAGGTGGCGCACCGTCTGAGACTTGCCTGAGCCGGTGGCCCCGGTGACGAACGCGTGCCGGTTAAGCGTGGCCAGCGGCACCCGGAACGTCCCGACCCCCCTGTCCTGCCCGTCGAGGATCTCGCCCAGCTCCAGCTCGCCGCCGTCGGCCTCGGACGTCACGTCGAAGAAGCCCGACTCGAGCACGCGTACCCCCGGGACCTCCCGCCTGGGCAGCCCGGCCAGCGCCGCGAGCGCTCCGGCGGTGGCGGCGAACGGGGCGGCGGCGCCGTCCGTCGGGTCCTGCATGGTGATGGCGAGGGCCTCCGACAGGCCGTAGGCGGCGCCGTGCGAGCTGCGCAGCCGGTACGGATGATGGCTCATCTCGACCGACCCGACCAGCACGGGAGCGATCTGCCGCAGCTCCTCGGCGGTGGCGCCCCCGGCCAGCACGCGAACGTTCCAGAGCCCCGCCTCCCTGAAGGCGTCCAGCTCCTGCATGCGCCGCTCGGCCCGCTCGGCGTCGAAGCGGGAGCGCTCGGAGGCGTCCCCGTACTGCCTGAGCACGTTGAGCTGGGTACGCAGGTGCGCCACCTCGGCATCGAGCAGGTCGGTCGGCTCGGCCACCACCAGCCAGGCGAAGGGCCTCGACATGAGCGTCACCAGCGTCGACTCGAACAACGTCGGCCGCCTGAGCTCGTCCGGGTCGAACTCGCGACCCTTGTTCCCCAGCGGCGGCGCCTGGCGGCCCGGGCACGGCGTCCACACCAGGTCCGCCAGGTCGGCGAGATACTCCTCGTCGAGCTGGACCCCGCGCGCCCCACCCGGGAACAGCAACGGCTGCGGCCCGCTCGGGCGGCCGGGCGCGTCGGTCGACCTGCGCGGCTGGCGCGGCGGCGACAACGGCCCGGCGTTGGTGATGAGCTCGAGCGGCGCGCCGGATCCCCGCGACAGCCACCCGATGACGAACGGCCGGTCGCGTTGCGCCGCCGACAGCACCGCGGGCAGCACGGTGACGAAATCCCACTCCGCCGACGAGCTTCGCGAGGGCGCTGCGATCGACTGGATTCGATACCAGGGCCCATTCAGCGACACACTCGGCTGCATTTCATTCCCCCACAGACGGTTCTTTGTTAAATTCCGCCAACCGTCAGCTCGTCACGTTGACATTGACCATGTCATTGCCTGCCCTTGCGCCAGTCCAGGCGTGGCGGTGGTGGCCCGAGGTTCGGTGGGGGTTCGCCGTCAGTGCCCTGTGCCTGGGGGTCGAGCGCGAGCACGGCCTCGCGTACGTCCTCCAGCTCGCCGAGCGTGGTCTTGGGGAAGGTCAGGATGGCGGGGTTCGCGTCGGCGAGGCGTACGCGCCTGCCCTCGGCCGTGGCGTCGGTGACGATCACGGAGGTCGTGGGGAGCTGCTGGAGCTGGTGCGGCTCGACGAGGAACTCGCGCGAGCGCTGCAGCACCCGCTCCTTCTCGGAGATCTTGTCGGCGGTCCTGCCCCACTCGGTGGACTCGGTGATGTCGCCGGCCAGATCCGCGAGGTTCTCGTCGCGGTCCTCCGCGCCGTCGTCGTCCATCTGGGAGATCGTGGAGGTGTAGCCGCCGTCGAGGCCGGGCAGCGAGTCGCTGATCGTCTCGGTGAGCTGGGCCAGCTCCAGCCGGTGCTCGGTGCCGACGTGCTCGCTGGCGACGCGCGCGTCCTCGGCGTTGCCCAGCCGCATGAACGCGACCGCCGCGTGCCCCCTGCCGAGCCGCTCCCGCACCGTTGGGGTCAAAGACCGATAAGTCAGGACCAGTCCGGTACGGGAGGTCTCGCAGGCGTCCATCAGCCGGTCGAGCACGTCGCCTCTGAGCTTGTCCGCGCCCGCCACGATGATCGTGTGGTACCAGGGCCGGTCCGAGGCCGGGGACTGGCGCAGGATGTGGGTGAGCGCGGTGGCCACGTACGTGCCGAGCACCCGGTTGCCGAAGGCGCCCGCCTGCCGGTCCATGCTCACCACCCGCAGCCGCGCCGGCGGCAGCCGTACGGCCTCCGTGCCGAGCGTCTCCAGCTTGCGCAACTGCGACTCCAGCGCCCAGGCCCGCTCGATCACCACCCGCTCGCTCACGCCGCGCCCGAACAGCGTGCCGATGCGCTCCAGCTGGGTGGCCGTGATCAGCCCGAACCTCAGGTCGTCGCGCGGGTCGCCCACCTGCGCGAGCGCCCGTAGCGCGGCCGTGACCTGGCTGATCGTGGCGTTCTCGCCGAGCACCTCGAGCACTCGCTCCAGGATCGCGTTGTCGAAGCTGAGGTCGCGCGTGGTGCGGTGCTCCTCGCTCACGCTCACCACGTGCGCCAGCACGTCCGCGAACGCCTCCGGCTTGAGCGTGGCCCCCAGGTCGAGCTTGGGCAGATCGACCGGCAGCACCCAGACCAGCGGGTCGTCGCCGCCCTTGCGGGCCAGCTCGATCAGGTCCTTGGCGATCGCGCCCTCGGACAGGTCGAGCACGGTCAGGTGGCCGCCGCTGTAGAGCCGCGTGGCGCCGAGCAGCGTGATCAGCGCCGACCAGCCGGGGAGCGTGCCACCCGCCACGTCGATGCGGTCGATCTCGTCCGGCACGGCGACCGCGTACCACGAGAGCTGCCTGTCGTGGCGTTCCTTGGAGTCCTGCCACTCGCGGTAGCGCTGGGCGTGCTCCTCCTGGGCGCGGAACAGCTCCTTGTCACGTTCCTCGCGCCGGCGCTCGTTCCTGGCCTGCTGCTCCAGCACGCGGTACTTCACCGCCCGGTCGCCCTGCAACAGCGCGTAACTGCAGATGCCCGCCACGCCTCCGGCGGCGGTGAGCCCGGCGATCGCGAACGGCCACGCGAGGTAGCCCGCGATCCCGGCGGCCAGGATGAGCACGGCCAGCACCAGCATGAACGTCCGGACGAGCCGCACGGGCTTGTTGAGCATGTCCTCCTGGAGCCGCTCGCGGCGCAGCAGGTCCGGGTCGACGGGGCCGGGCGGGGCGGCGGCCTCCTCGAGCGGAGAGGGGCGCTTGGGCGGCGGGCCAGGGTCGGAGTGCAGCAGGATGTACTGCCAGCCCAGGTAGATGCGGTCCGCCTGGAGCTGGGCATGCTCGGGATGCACGTCCGTCACGTGACCCTCCGGCCGCCGATATGTCGTTAGGAGTAAGGGCCAACCCTTTCCGCTCCGTGACAGCGTATGAGCTTCGAGGCCCGTAGCGGCAGGGTTTCTCGGCAATTCTCCCAGTCCGATGGGAGTATTGCGGCAGATGGGACAAGCGAGACCTACTACCATCCTTACCCATGACGGAACCCTCCGGCGCAAGCAGTGACAAGCCCAGACGCCCGGTAGTGGTGCCCGCCCTTGCCCTGATGGCTTTCACCGCCATCGGCATCACCGCCCTCCTGGGCGGACTGAGCGAGGCCGCCGAGGAGCCTGAGGCGCTGGGCGCGGGCGCGGTGCTCGATCAGGGCCTGTACGCCACCAAGTTCGTCGAGTCGCGCGTGACGGTCCAGAAGGCCGAGTCGCAGTGGGACGAGGACAAGCGGTTCGTGGAGCTGGTCTTCGAGGTCACCAACAAGGGCGACAGGACCTACCAGGTCGGCCTGCCCCCGGCGAAGCTGGAACAGGCCTTCACGAGCGACTCCTTCGCCGGCTCCCTGGTGAAGATCACCCCCACCTTCCCCAAGGACGCGGGGCCGTTCACGTTCGCCCAGGCCAAGGGAGGCGAGACCGGCCAGCTTCACCCGGGGGTGACCAGCCAGGTCATCCTCCGCTACCGGCTCAAGGACAACGAGCAGCCGCCGGAGAAGATCACGATGGACGTCGCGTCGTTCGAGTACGAGCCCGGCTTCAACAGCAACGTCCCGCGCTGGCAGATGGTCTCCAACGAGAACCTCGACACCATGAAGTTCTATCCCGAGATCAAGGCGCGGGTGACTCTTGCGGTCAAGAAGGGTGACGCAACGTGACCGCCACGCAGCAAAGATCAACTGTCGCGCCCGGTCGCCGCGGCAGGAGGGCGGGCCGGGGACCGGGGATCGGCACCCGGCTGCTCAGCGGCGTCGTCGGGCTGGTGCTGCTGGGCGGGGCCGTCTGGCTGCAGACCCTGCACATGGCCGAGGGTGAGATCACCGACCCGATCACGTACACGGGCGCCAAGGGCGAGGTGGTGGACGCCCGGCGGTTCTCCCTGCGGCTCGACTCGTTCACGGCCGCGAAGTCGATCCAGAGCGGCAGCAAGACGATCGGGACCGACAACCTCTTCCTCGTCGTCAACGTCACGGCCAAGTCCAGCCTCAAGCCCTATCACCTGGAGCAGCCGGAGCTGCTGACCGCCGACGGGAAGAGGTTCGACGCCACCGACCGGGTCAACAACGACCTCACGATGGCCATGTCATGGGTGCAGCCGGACATCTGGAAGAGCGGGCGCTTCTTCTTCGAGGTGCCGTCGTCCGAGCTGGCGGGGGCGCATGTCGTGTTCGGGCTGAACAAGGGGTTCGTGGTGGAGCCGTACCAGCCGGAGGTCGAGGTGGATCTCGGCCTGGACGACGAGGGCGCGCGCAAGCTCGCGGCCTCGCCTCAGGACGTCTACTCGACCGACAAGAAGTGATCTCAGGATGAGCACGAACGAGCGCGACTGGTTCTCGCCCAGGAACGACCCGCGGCGCGAGGACGACCCGCCCCCGCCCCCGCCCAGCCAGGAGCCGCCCCCGGGTCTCGGCAACCACTCCGGCGGCGGCGCACCGCCGCCCGGCCAGGGGCGGCGTTCCGGGCACGACCCGCGTCTCGATCAGGACCTGCTCGGCGAGGAGACGGCGCCGGTCCCCCGGGTGCCGTCCGCGGGCGACCTGCCCGGCCGTGGCGGTCGTGGAACGCCGCCTCCGGGCTACGGCGCGCCGGAGGGGCGGCCGAGCGGGCCGCAGGAGGCGATGGGCTGGCCGGAAGCGCCTCGGGAGGCGATGGGCCGGCCCAACCCGCCGCAGGAGGCGCTGGAGTGGCCCAGCGCGCCACAGGGCCCCACGCACCCCCAAGGCCCCTCGCACGCCCGGCCTCCGGCGGATGCCCAAGGCCCCGCCTACACCCAAGGCCCCTCGCAAGGCCTCTCGCACGGCCAGGGCCCGGCGCACGGTCAGAGCCCCGCCCATGGGGAAGGCCCGGCACACGCGCGAGGCCCGGCGCACGGCCAGGGACCGGCACACGCGCAAGGTCCCGCACACGCGCAGGGCCCGGCGCGGCGGCCGGGGCTGCCGCCTCGCCC